>NZ_PDYT01000005.1:0-129899 GCF_002743175.1 Sporosarcina sp. P20a | reverse complement strand
CTGGGGTGTAAGTACGGCGACGTATGTAGCTGACAGATACTAATCGATCGAGGACTTAACCTATTTTAAAAAGTAGTTACTTGAACTACACCAATGTCTTTTATTCAGTTTTGAGTGAACAAGCTTTACTCAAAAATTATTAAAAATAATGCTTGCATTAATAACAACAAGTGTTATAATAATAAATGTCCTCAAGAACGAGGATACATAGTCTGGTGACGATGGCGAAGAGGTCACACCCGTTCCTATACCGAACACGGAAGTTAAGCTCTTCAGCGCTGATGGTAGTTGGGGGTTTCCCCCTGTGAGAGTAAGACGTCGCCAGGCAATTCTTTTCTTAAGATTCACACTGAGTATTTCATACATAATCTAGTGATCATTTAGAACAAGAACATACTATTTTTAAAACTAATATTATACCCAGGAGGATTAGCTCAGCTGGGAGAGCACCTGCCTTACAAGCAGGGGGTCGGCGGTTCGAGCCCGTCATCCTCCACCATATAATCTACACCTGCCGGTGTAGCTCAACTGGTAGAGCAACTGACTTGTAATCAGTAGGTTGAGGGTTCAAGTCCTTTCGCCGGCACCACTTAGTACGAGCCGTTAGCTCAGTTGGTAGAGCATCTGACTTTTAATCAGAGGGTCACAGGTTCGAATCCTGTACGGCTCACCATTATTTTTTGCCGAAACATATCGCGGGTGTGGTGGAACTGGCAGACACGCTAGACTTAGGATCTAGTGCCTTCGGGCGTGGGGGTTCGACTCCCTTCACCCGCATTTATTTATGCGGAAGTAGTTCAGTGGTAGAATACGACCTTGCCAAGGTCGGGGTCGCGGGTTCGAATCCCGTCTTCCGCTTTTAATTTCCACTCTTGCCGGGGTGGCGGAACTGGCAGACGCACAGGACTTAAAATCCTGCGGTAGGTGACTACCGTACCGGTTCGATTCCGGTTCTCGGCACCATTTAATTTCATAATATGCGCCTGTAGCTCAATTGGATAGAGCGTCTGACTACGGATCAGAAGGTTGTGGGTTCGACTCCTGCCAGGCGCGCCATATTTCTTAAAAAACTCATTTTACATAGTCGGGAAGTAGCTCAGCTTGGTAGAGCACTTGGTTTGGGACCAAGGGGTCGCAGGTTCGAATCCTGTCTTCCCGACCACTTATTGGGGCCTTAGCTCAGCTGGGAGAGCGCCTGCCTTGCACGCAGGAGGTCAACGGTTCGATCCCGTTAGGCTCCACCAATAAATCACACGGCTGACTAATTGCAGCGGCGTAGCTCAGTTGGCTAGAGCATACGGTTCATACCCGTAGGGTCGGGGGTTCAAATCCCTCCGCCGCTATCCTAAGGACCTTTAGCTCAGTTGGTTAGAGCAGACGGCTCATAACCGTCCGGTCGCAGGTTCGAGTCCTGCAAGGTCCACCAGATTATTTAATTCACGGAGGAATACCCAAGCCCGGCTGAAGGGATCGGTCTTGAAAACCGACAGGGGTGTTAAAGCCCGCGGGGGTTCGAATCCCTCTTCCTCCGCCATATTTACTTTAACAATAGCTTTACTTTACTAAGTAGTTATGTTAAGATAATAAAGGCGTTAAGTATTAGAAAAAGAAACATTTGTATTATCGCGGGGTGGAGCAGTGGTAGCTCGTTGGGCTCATAACCCAAAGGTCACAGGTTCAAATCCTGTCCCCGCAACCAATGGTCCCGTGGTGTAGCGGTTAACATGCCTGCCTGTCACGCAGGAGATCGCGGGTTCGATTCCCGTCGGGACCGCCATTTTATACATACGCTTTGAAAAGCGTCTTTCTAGTAGTAACAAATGTGGCTCAGTAGCTCAGTCGGTAGAGCAAAGGACTGAAAATCCTTGTGTCGGCGGTTCGATTCCGTCCTGAGCCACCATAAATGCGGGTGTAGTTTAGTGGTAAAACCTCAGCCTTCCAAGCTGATGATGGGAGTTCGATTCTCCCCACCCGCTCCAATAGGGGCCTATAGCTCAGCTGGTTAGAGCGCACGCCTGATAAGCGTGAGGTCGGTGGTTCGAGTCCACTTAGGCCCACCATTCCGCAGTAGCTCAGTGGTAGAGCAATCGGCTGTTAACCGATCGGTCGTAAGTTCGAGTCTTACCTGCGGAGCCATTTTTATGGGGAAGTACTCAAGTGGCTCAAGAGGCGCCCCTGCTAAGGGTGTAGATCGCGAAAGCGGTGCGAGGGTTCGAATCCCTCCTTCTCCGCCATATTTTTGGCCCCTTGGTCAAGCGGTTAAGACACCGCCCTTTCACGGCGGTATCACGGGTTCGAATCCCGTAGGGGTCATACATAAAAAAAGGTATTGCACAACTGTGCAGTACCTTTTTTCTATTATCCAATTAAGTTATGTAGAAAGCAACTGAGAGTAATATGAAGGGGATATGCATTAAAGTTGTGCCTAGCTAGCTTCCACTTTCACTCTTTAAACAGATAGTAAATTTTATGCTAAGTCTACTGTACTTATGGAACGAAAGCACGTAAAAAAACAGTACGTTCTACAAGGAGTACTTGTATGACGTACTGTTTTAAAATTACTTATCTTCCTCTGCATCAATATAGCTGTCACGTTCTTTATAAGGAATGTCACCCAATGGTGATTCAATACCTTCCTCATCCAATTCATCTTCATATCTGATCGCTTGTTCATTGTGCACAAAGCCGGCTGGTTCACCTGTAATGTCAAACACTGCAAACTCTTCATATTCTTCAACGCTATCTTCATTTTCTTCATCGTACAGATCATCATAGTCCCGATTTTTATTACCTGAGAAGTCTGAAGGAGTTTCAGATGTGCCGGACTGGGCGATTTCTTGAAAGCTATCTTCGTAATCTATTGCGTCTCCTTCCCTTCGTGCTGCAAATGAATTGGGGTCCGCCATCTTTAATAAATCATCTTCAACCGGTCGATCAGTCGGAACATCTTTTTGCGCATCTTCAATACACACAGTAGTGTAAGGTATGGCTTCTAAGCGCTCTACTTGTATTTCCTTACCACAAACCTCACATGTGCCGTACGTGCCGTCTTTGATAGCTTGTAGTGCGTTCTGGACTTTCTCCAGTTCACCTTCAGCGTGTGTGTTGAGTGCCATGTCCTTTTCACGCTCATATAACTCTGTTCCCATATCAGCGGGGTGATTATCATACATCGATAATTCGCCTACATCATCTTGTGCAGTTTTAACAATCTCCGTCTCATTTTCTGTTTCAGTCAAACGATCTTCCATAGCTCGTAATTCTTTTTCGAGTTGTTGAATTTGGTTAGTTGTTAACAATATAGTCACGACCCTTTCTATATGGCTTTCTTAGTTGACCAATGCAGTCCGAGAAAGCTTTCTTATTTCAGTCTTTCCCTGTTTACAAGCTAGGGTAAACCTTTACAACAAAAAAACGTCCACTTTTTTCAGTGTGGACGTTGTTGATACAATTTATTCAGATGAAGTGAGCAATGAGAATGCCAATACCAAGTAGCAGTCCAAACAACGTATTGGTCACGCCTGTATCTTTCATTGCTGGCATGACTTGAATGGGTTGTTCATACGTGCGGAATGTTTTCGTAGCATGTAGCGGTTTTGGAATGCTCAGTAGTACGAGTAATGCCCATGCAGACACATGGCCTGTCACAACGAGTGTAATGATCCATGCATACGACACGATGAAAAACGTAGCCAATATCGTTACAGCATTTTTTCGTCCTACGAGAATCGCCATAGTCTTTCTGCCGCCCTTAGTATCTTGTACAATATCTCGAATATTATTTGCCAACATAATTGCTCCGACTAATAGCATGCTTGGAACAGATAACAAGATTGCATTGCCAGTGACAGTTCCTGTTTGAATGTAGAATGCAATCAAAATTAATAGCATCCCCATGATGAATCCAGAAACCAGCTCGCCGAATGGAGTGTAAGCGATCGGGTAGGGTCCGCCCGTATACAAATAGCCAATTAACATAGCAACGGACCCCACAGCAGCAAGCCACCAGGACGTTTCCATACAAATGTAAATACCGAGAAATACAGATAAGCCATACAGAATGAGTGCTAAATTTAATACGGTCTTAGGCTGTACGCCATTGCGGACGATTGTCCCGCCAATACCAATTGAGTGTTCATCATCGAGTCCTCGTTTGAAATCATAGTATTCATTGAACATATTTGTAGCCATCTGCAAAAATAAACTGGCTACAAGCATCGCTAAAAATAGTGGGAAATGAAGCGGACCGTATTGTAGCGCAATCATGGTACCTAAAAAGACAGGTGCAAAAGCGGCAGTCAATGTATGTGGGCGTGTCAGTTGCCACCAAACTCTCCAGCCAGTATCGGTTTCTATTGTGTGTTGCACGGGTAATCTCTCCTTATATATGTAGTCATCATCTGATAGTATACAACAAAAACAAGCGGTTAGGTAAGAAGAGACAATGACAAAAGATATTTGTCGAATGCTCACCTATACAGCGAGACATTATATATTAAGTACAGCGTCCAATGTGCTAGAATAGAGGTACTTATCGTTCAGAGAAATGATGTCTGAACGTAAATTGTCGAAAAACATATAGCATGATGAGAAGGAGAGAGTGGGATGATTCGGAAATTAACCGATCGAGAAAAGACGGTTCCGGCAACAAGCGCTGAATCTCGTTTTTTTACGGAAACATTAGAAGTTGAAACGCTAAGTCCGCTTGCTTTTTTTGAAGCAGGCCTTTCACATTATGGTGAGCATCGTTTCTTCTGGCAGAATGCAGACAAGACGGTAAAACTTGTCGGTTTAGGTCAGGCTACAGTTTTAACAGCGGAGAGGGATCGTTTTCAGTCGATATCTTCACAATGGGTAACGTTATGTGAAGGGTTGATTAAAGAAGAAAAAGATATTGATCCGGTGTTGTTTGGAGGGTTTTCTTTTGATCCTCATACACGCCAAGATGATGAATGGAGTGCTTTTCCAGCCGCTTATTTCACTGTGCCTTTATTCCAACTGAAAATAGAAAAAGGTAAAACGTATGTGTCGATTAATTATATTACGGAAGAACCGCAAGCGGCAGCAGACTTTGAAGCATTGCGTCACGAACGTGACCGTTTGATCCATATTGCACAAGTTGACGAATTCACTTTCCAAGGAAAGCCTAACGTGATCAAACAGACAGAATTGGCTACGGACCGTTATATGGATGCTGTAGAGCACGTGACATCACATATTAAAGCGCAAGAGGCAGAGAAAGTCGTCATTGCACGTAAAATAAAATTGACGTTTGAAGAAGAATTCCAAAAGGCTGCTGCGTTGCATACGATTACGAATGAACAGTCCGCTAGTTATCACTTCGGACTGCAAATTGGCGATGAAATGTTTTTCGGTGCAACACCGGAGAGACTGGTTGAGATTTATAATGGACATGCATATTCTGCATGTGTAGCGGGTTCTATTGAACGTGGAAAAACGTCCCAAGAAGATCAGCGGCTTGGGGAAGTGTTGTTACGAGATAAGAAAAATCGTGAAGAACATCAGTATGTAGTCGATATGATTACACAAGTCTTTGCGGAATTTTGTACATCATTACGAGTAAATAAAACACCAAAGCTCTTGAAAGTACGGGATATCCAGCATTTATTCACTCCGGTTGAAGGAGAGCTTGCGCATGACATGGATATATTTCGTTTAGTAGAAGCACTTCATCCGACACCTGCTTTAGGTGGAGTTCCACGTCAGAAAGCGCTTGAAATTATTCGGGAAGAAGAGCAGATGGACCGCGGCTTTTATGCAGGGCCGATTGGATGGGCGGATTCTGCGGGTAATGGAGAATTTGCGGTAGCGATCCGTTCAGGACTGCTAACGGGCAATGATGCTTATTTGTATGCGGGCGGTGGTATTGTAGCCGATTCTACACCAACGGAAGAATATGCGGAAACATGGGTGAAATTCCGTCCTGTGTTGCGCGCGCTCGGAGGCCGTTTACATGAATGATCACGAAACAGGATTAACGAGTTATGTGCTCCGCTTAACAGATGCGCTTATACGGCAAGGAGCAACCAAGGCGGTTATAAGTCCTGGCTCTAGATCGACACCTCTTGCGTATGCGTTTACGAACTCTGAAGACATGCAGACTTATATGCATACCGATGAGCGTTCAGCAGCTTTTTACGCACTTGGTTTAGTAAAGGCGACTGGACAACCGGTTGTCTTACTATGTACGTCAGGAACAGCCGCATCGAACTATCACCCTGCAATTACAGAAGCGTTTTATGCAAGACTGCCGTTGATCGTCATAACAGCGGATCGTCCGCATGAATTACGTGAAGTCGGTGCTCCACAGGCGATTGATCAAATTCGCATGTTTGGAGAGCACGTCAAAGATAGTGTCGACTTCCCTGTGCCTGAAAACAGAGAAGACATCTTACGATACATGGAACAACGTGCAGTTAGACTTCTTTCCGTTGCCAAAACTGCACCTCAAGGGCCTGTGCATTTAAATGTGCCGTTTCGTGAGCCATTGCTCATTGACTTGGAAGCCACAGCGCCTGTTAGTCGATTCCAGCAACAGTTAGTAGGGGAGCTCGCTGTAACGAAAGAAATGAAAACTGTACTTGAATCGGCCATTGCGCAAGCGAAAAAAGGCATAATCGTAATGGGCGAGCAACCGACGACTCTAGATAAAGAACGTTTCTGGCAGTTCGCTAGAGCACTTCAATGGCCTGTACTATGTGATCCATTGTCCAATCTACGCTCACAAGTACCGACAGACTGTGACGATCTTTGTATTGATCAGTATGATGCGTTGCTAAAAAGTGAAGTATTTGCTGAAAATGTGCGACCTGATTGTGTCATACGATTTGGTCCGCAGCCCATTTCTAAACCATTACTGTTGTTTTTGAAGAAGACTTGTCCAGAAACGTATATCGTGGTCGATGATTCACCAAATTATCGTGATCCGATTGGTCTGACTACTCATCATTTGCAAGTGAGTGCAGCGAGTATTTGGCAGCAAGTGCATGTACCAAGCGAGCAAACAGAGTATACGAAACAATGGACTAGAGCCAATCAAATTTCCGCAGATGTAATGAATGAAGATCAACATTTCAATCAAGATGAAGGTCACTTCGTTCGTCAATTTATTGCCAATTTACCTGATGGCTCTGATGTAGTCTGCAGCAGCAGTATGCCAATTCGGGACTTGGATACTCATTTTCAAAAGACGAATCGCGATATTTCTTTGTTCTGCAATAGAGGAGCAAATGGGATTGACGGGGTAGTTTCGACTGCCCTTGGTATTCAGGAAGGTCGTCAACGCCAAACCTATTTATTGATTGGTGATTTGGCGTTTTTACATGATGTTAACGGATTAATTATTTCCCGTTTACAGCAAACTGATTTGACGATTGTTCTTATTAATAACAATGGTGGCGGGATTTTCTCCTATTTGCCACAAGCGTCTATTGAACATCATTATGAGCAATTATTTGGAACTCCAACTAATGTAACATTCGACCATATCGCGGCGATGTATGAAGCGCAATATGATGCGGTAGAAACGACACCAGCATTTGAACAGGCGATGCAAACAGCTAAAACGGCTAATCTACGAATTATTGAAGTAGCAACAGTGCGTGCAGACAATGTGGAAGCTCATCGCTCCGTATGGCGGGAAATCGCGAAGAGGGTGGAACGCATTGACGACTGAAGTGTTGACGATCAGAGGTATTGACACGCATATTGCACGGTACGGAGATGAACGGTTGCCGCCAATTGTTATGTTGCATGGATTTACAGGTTCGACTGCTACTTGGCAGCAAACGATTGAAGAGCTTGTGACAGATTATTATGTAGTCGCAGTCGATTTAATCGGGCATGGCAAGACGGAAGCGCCCGAAACGGTGAACCGCTACAAGATGGAAGAGCAGATTGAAGATTTGTATGAAGTCTTGCAGAAGCTTAAAATAACCAAGCCGATTCTGCTTGGTTATTCGATGGGCGGGCGTATCGCACTAGGCTATACGGCAACGCATCCTGACAAAGTAACGAGTCTTGTGCTTGAGAGCAGTTCACCGGGCTTACGTACGTCTGAACAACAACTCGTACGACGCACAGCAGATGCTAAGCTTGCGGATAGGATAGAACAGCAAGGAATGAATGAATTCGTCGACTTTTGGCAGGAGATTCCGTTGTTTCATTCACAAAAGAAGTTGTCTGACTCACGGCAGCAAGCAGTGCGTAATGAACGCCTCAATCAACGGCCAATTGGTTTAGCAAACAGTTTACGAGGGATTGGAACAGGGAGTCAGCCTTCATACTGGCAGGCGCTAGAGCAACTTTCACTTCCTGTATTATTGCTTACGGGCAGTGAAGACGAGAAATTTGAAAATATTGCGCAAGAAATGATGAAAAGCCTGCCAAATGCGCAACATGAAACGATAAAAGATGCGGGGCATGCAATTCACGTGGAAAAACCTCAACAATTTGCTACAATGATAAAGAGCTATCTGAAAACAGTGTAAAAATCGAGGAGGAATTTATTATGACCCGTCAATGGGAAACGCTTCGTACATATGATGATATCAAGTACGAAATGTACAATGGTATCGCAAAAATCACGATCAATCGTCCGGAAGTACGCAACGCATTCCGTCCGAAAACAGTAATGGAAATGATCGATGCATTTTCACGCGCAAGAGATGATCAGCGAATTGGAGTTATCGTGTTAACAGGTGAAGGAGAGAAAGCTTTCTGTTCAGGAGGCGATCAATCTGTTCGTGGTCACGGTGGATATGTTGGAGACGACGAAATTCCACGCTTGAACGTTTTAGATCTTCAACGCTTGATTCGCGTTATTCCAAAGCCTGTTGTCGCAATGGTTGCAGGATACGCAATCGGTGGCGGTCACGTGTTACATGTAGTGTGTGACTTAACGATTGCTGCAGACAATGCACGTTTCGGACAAACAGGACCTACTGTAGGCTCGTTTGACGCAGGATATGGTTCAGGATACCTCGCGCGTATTGTTGGTCATAAGAAAGCACGTGAAATCTGGTACCTATGCCGTCAATATGACGCACAGGAAGCACTCGATATGGGCTTAGTCAATACAGTCGTTCCTTATGAGCAGCTAGAAGACGAAACTGTTCAATGGTGTGAAGAAATGCTAGGCAAGAGTCCAACTGCACTTCGCTTCTTGAAAGCTGCCATGAACGCTGATACAGACGGTTTGGCAGGACTTCAGCAATTGGCTGGAGACGCAACATTGCTTTATTACACAACAGATGAAGCGAAAGAAGGACGAGATGCGTTTAAAGAAAAGCGCAAACCAGACTTCGATCAGTTCCCACGATTCCCTTAAACAAATGAAAGCTGCCTAACTTGGGCAGCTTTTTCATTACGTTAATTTTAATTGGAGGAGTTACCTATGATCATTCCAAATTGGCTTGTGCAACGAGCCAAATTGACGCCTGATGCATCAGCTTTAGTGACCGGACAAGGACGATGGTCATACCGTGAATTATATGAACAATCGCTTGAAATCGCACAACAACTTCATCATCTCGGAGTACAACCTGAGAGTAGGGTAGCGCTGCTCAGTCAGTCCAATGAACAAACGGTACTCTTTATTCATGCATGTTGGTTATTAAGTGTGGAAGTAGTCTGTCTGAATAATCGGCTGACAGAACAGGAATTATGCTGGCAAGTACGTGATTCCGAAGCAACACTTGTGCTTGTAGATGATCAAATACAAACACTTCCTAAATTGGATGACATCGAGAACTTATTTTATTCGACAGTTCGAAAGTCTGAACAGAAGGGGTTCATTATTCTGGATCAGTGGACTGAAGATCAGACGCTATCGATTATGTATACTTCAGGCACTACAGGGGTTCCTAAAGGAGTTCGACAGACAGCGGGTAATCATACTTCGAGCGCACTTGCTTCTGCTCTGAATCTCGGTTTGACCCACCAAGATTCTTGGCTTTGCATGATGCCTTTATTCCATATAAGTGGACTGTCGATCGTCATTCGTTCTGTAATTTATGGAATGGAAATGCGCTTGTACGAAAAATTTGATGCAAAAGAGGCTGCTGCACAAATCATAGCAGGGCGTGTCACGGCTATGTCCGTCGTTGCGCTGACGTTGGATCAAATTGTTCGTGTAATGGAAGCAACTGATAGTAAAGCACATCCGCTATTTCGTACTATGCTGGTTGGTGGAGGCCCCGTGCCACTGGATTATTTGGAGCGCGCGACCGCGTGTGGATTACCGATACTTCAGACATATGGCATGACCGAAACTTGTTCGCAAACGACAACACTAGGAAAATCGGATGCCGCGCGAAAGCTAGGTTCAGCGGGGAAACCGTTATTTTTCAATCAAGTTGCAATTAAAGATACCGTTCAACCAGGAGAAGTAGGAGAAGTGCTCATAAAAGGTCCTCACGTGACGCCAGGTTACATTGGAAGCCAACGTACACGCAATGCGCTGACCGAAGACGGTTGGCTCGCTACAGGGGATGCTGGCTATCTTGACGAGGAAGGCTATTTATTCATCGTCGATCGACGTGCTGATTTGATTATTTCAGGTGGAGAGAATATTTATCCTGCCGAGATTGAAAATGTATTGCTGGCACATCCTGCTATAAGGGAAGCCGGCGTATGTGGTAAAGAAGATATGGAATGGGGGCAAGTACCCGTTGCGTTCCTTGTCGGTTCAGTTAATGAGGAAGAACTAGTAGAATTCTGTTCGAAACGTTTAGCACGTTATAAACTTCCAAAAGAATTTCGATTTGTAGAGCAACTGCCACGTAACGCATCGAATAAATTGATGCGATTCGAATTGAAAAAATGGCTATAAAAAAACAGTGGAGTTTTCATCCACTGTTAGTTCCCTAATGCTTTTTTCAGTACTTCTAAATTTTGTTCCATGAGAGTGAAGTATGTTTCTTCCTTTTGTATATCTTCTTCAGTAAGCACACTCAAATTATGCAAAGTAAGCGCTTCGGCATCCAGTTCTTTTTTGATGACATCAGCCAGTTTTGAGCTGACGTTTTGTTCAAATAAAATATACTGGATGTCTTGTTCTTTTGCATCTTTTACAAGAGAAGCCAATTCTTTTTGTGAAGGTTCATTCTGAGAATCAAGACCAGATACTGCAAGTTGCTGTAATCCGTAAGCATCAGCCAAGTAGCCAAACGCTGCATGAGATACGAAGAATGTTTTGTTTGGTGCGGCATCAGCCATTGTTTTAAATCCGCGATCTAATTCTTCTAATTCATCATATAAAACTTCGAAGTTTTTCTTGAATGCCTCTGCATGTTCAGGTAGTTCATCCGACAACTCTTGCGTGATTTTCTCTGCAAGCTTCGTGCTTAGATAAGGTGATATCCAAACGTGGGGATCGACCACATCACCATGCCCATGATCGTGATGCTCTTCTTCTCCATGTTCGTGGGAATGACCTTCTTCTAATTCCTCGGGATCAATAGAATCGGCGATTGGAACAAACTGCACATCCTCATTCTGCAACGTTTTCTCCGTCTTTTGTACAAATCCTTCAAGTCCAAGTCCGATATAGAAGAATAAATCTCCTTTAGCAAGGGCCATCATATCTTTCTGTGTAGGTTCAAACACGTGCTCATCTGTCCCAGGAGGATAGATAGATTTCACGTCAACATACTCTCCACCAATACGTTCAGTGAAGTATTGCAATGGGTAGACTGTCGTATAGACGAGTAATTTATCGGATGACGAATCATCCGGTTCAGTCGTTGCATTATTGGTACAACCACTTAATACGAGTAACAAAGCGGCACCTAGCAACAGCAAACGATTTTTCATTAGAAAAGCCTCCGTTACGTAATCGGAATGATTACTATTTAGATTATTTTCTCATCATACAAGATATGATATATGTTTGCAACCTAGTACTGCTTGTTTTTATTCGTTTTTTTGGGAGGCACTGGATCGAATCCACCTTTATGAAAAGGATGACATTTTAAAATCCGCATGACTGCAAGCCAACTACCTTTAAGTGCCCCGTGTGTTTCAATTGCTTCTACCCCGTAATGTGAACAAGTCGGATGAAATCGGCAAGAGGGTGGTGATAAGGGAGAAATAAATTTCTGGTAGAACCGGATCAGTTGTATAAATACTTTCTTTAGCATATCCATCACCTTCTGACGTAATAAGGTTTAGTTTACCTATAGATGTGGTAAATTAAAAGAGAGAAGCATAATACAATTTAAGAGGAGTGTTTTTTTATGTCTAAAGAATTAATTCAGGAACTAAACAAACAAGTATCTACATGGTCGGTGTTGTATGCGAAACTTCATAACTATCACTGGTATGTAAAAGGAAATCAATTCTTCACATTGCATGCTAAATTTGAAGAGTTATACAATGAAGCTACAGCGCATATGGACGAAATTGCAGAACGCGTACTGACATTAGGTGGCGAACCGACTGCAACACTAACACAGCATTTGACTGAATCTGTTGTCGATGAAGCAAAAGGCACAGAAAAATCAAATGAGATGGTACAAACACTAGTAGATGACTTTGATAAGATAATGAAATCATTGAAAAAGGGTATGGAGCTTGCAGCGAAGGATTCGGATGATATGACTGAAGATATGTTAAATGCGGTGCATCAGAGCATTGAGAAGCATCAGTGGATGTTAAATGCGTTTCTCGGTGAAACAAACGAGTAAAACTCTTCATTCATCCATCCAGGAAATAACCGATAGTAAGAAGTGAAAACCAGGAAGGAGTTGAACGATATGGATATCAATTCAATAATGTCCAGCCAGTTGAGAAGCTTGCAATCAACCGTTCAAATGAGCGTCATGAATAAGGCTCTTTCAATGGAGACTTCTGCTATGACTGATATGCTGAACGGCCTTGAAAATCAACCTGTTGCGCATCCGACAAAGGGCGCTTCTATTGATATCAAGGCTTGATTGGCGACACACATCTCATATGATTAGAGATGTGTGTTTTTTTATGGACGTAAGTAAAGATACTGGTAGAATATGATTAAAACAGGACATAGTAGGAGGTAAACAGAAGATGGCTCAAGGACAGTTTTTGCGTAATTTAATTATCGAAACTCCTTCTAAACCGGGAAATCTTGGCAAGGTAACTATGGCAATCGGTCAGCTGAATGGCGATATTGGGGACATCCAAACAATCAAAGTAGGAACTCTATCCACGATTAGAGAAATTGCGTTACAATGTAATGATCAAAAGCATTTGGCTGAAATCGTCGTGGCGATTGAAAACTTAAAAGAAGGTATTAAAGTTCAAGCTGTTACGGATGATGTATTGCAAATGCATGAAGGTGGAAAAATTCATATGAAAGCCACACATGAAATCCGTTCTCTGGCAGACTTACGAAGAGTGTATACACCGGGTGTAGCAAGTGTATGCAAAACTATTCAGGAAGATCCGGAACAGGCAAATTACTTCACAGGTATTTCAAATACAGTGGCAATCGTGACAGATGGTACGGCTATTTTAGGACTTGGTAATATTGGTCCCGTAGCTGGTATGCCTGTTATGGAAGGAAAAGCGGTCTTGTTTGATCAGTTCGTTGGTATTAGTGGTATCCCGATTTTACTTGATACGAGTAATCCCGATGAAGTCGTCGAAACGATCAAACATATCCATCAAGGCTTTGGTGCGATCTTACTGGAAGATATCGGCTCCCCACATTGTTTTGAAATCGAAGAGCGGTTGAAAAAGGAATTGCCTATTCCTGTTATGCATGATGACCAACACGGTACAGCAGTCGTTGCATTGGCGGCAACGCTCACAGCATGCAAACATGTCGGAGTCGAACTGACTAATGCTTCAGTCGGACAAATCGGTCTAGGCGCAGCAGGTTTAGCAATCAGTCGTATGTTTATGGCATATGGTGTAGCAGAAATGAAGGGAACAGACCCCAATCCTCATGCTAAAGAGATGTTAGCAGATTACGGCGGTACTGTCGTTGAAACAATGGAAGAAATTATGGAGACATGTGATGTAGTCATTGCGACAACTGGTGTGGCTAATTTAATTAAGCCAGAAATGATTCGTAAAGGGCAAATTATCCTGGCTTTATCTAATCCTAACGCAGAAATCACTCCGGAAATTGCAGTGGAAGCTGGCGCAGCCTATGCAGCAGATGGCCGTTTAGTCAATAATGTTCTCGGTTTCCCAGGCATTTTCCGTGGCGCACTAAATGCCAATGCGAAATCCATCACGTACCCGATGCTCATCGCTGCCGCTCTGGCGATTGTGGATAGTACGAAGCGAGACGATTTAGTACCACATCCATTAGATCCTAACGTACACATTAATGTAGCGCTTGCAGTTGAAAAAGTAGTGTATGAAGAACAAGATCAAGAAATATAATACGAAGACCTATTGACGATATGCCGTTAATAGGTTTTTTTATATGCAGAATATATTTTTCATAACGAGCCATGCTACGTAAAAAAGAAAGTAGGATGATTATGACAGAAGAAAAATATCCGATGTATATATCACTTAATCACAAATTAGTTCTTACAGATCCTCACTCCTCGACATGGGAATATAAAGTAGAAGTGACAAGAGAAGCATATCCAGTATTCGAAAAACTGTTTTCTCAAATGGAACAACTGGAATTCCAAAACTTTCTCCGATCCCATTTACCGTATATTCCATATCATTATGACAAAGACAACGATAAGGTGGATTTGCGTTTAAAGAAGGTCTTCGCATTGATCCATGAATACACCGACGATGAGTCTAAACGGTTTATCGAACAACTACCGCTATTTCGTTGAATCTTCACTTACCTTTCCGCTACACTAGAGGAAAGGACGTGATCCATATTGCTGAAATTTGAAGATTTACAGGGGGCCAATGTCGAATTGACGTTTGGACTAAATCCACATCATATCGAATCTCGCCATGTGCTCGTTATGATTAAGCACAACGAGCGCTGGTTATTAACTAAACATAGAATACGCGGCATTGAATTCCCAGGTGGAAAAGCGGAACTAGGAGAGACCATTGAGCAAGCTGCAATTCGGGAAACAATGGAAGAAACAGGTGTCACTATAGAAAACGTCCATTCATTTGCGGAGTACGTCGTCTTTACAGACCCTCCGTTTTGCAAAGCGGTTTTTACAGGAGATATACTACACATAGAAAAAGACTTTACATTAATGGAAACAGAGGGTGCGGTGTGGATGACAGACGCTGAGCTAGACGCCTGTACAGAACTCAGTTTTCACATGAAAGATCGTGGAATGGGTGAACTTAGGAAGTGGGTGGAAGCGAATGATGGAACAAACTAATGGTACAATCATTCGAAGAAGAGACTATCCCTCTCCAAACCCACATGTTAAATTGGAAGAAATCACCTACAGTTCTGACGGTTTGCTTGTAAAAGGCCTGCTTGCTACACCAAAAGCAAAAGGACGGTACGATGGATTGCTATATTTACGGGGTGGCATCCAACATGTAGGGATGGTTAGACCGGCGCGTATTGCACAATTTGCATCTCATGGGCTTGTAGTGTTCGCTCCTTATTATCGCGGCAATCGTGGCGGTGAAGGAAAGGACGAATTTGCTGGAGAGGATCGCAATGATGCAGTGACAGGTGTAGAAGTTCTTAAACAGCAAAGCACTGTCAATTCAGATCGCATACATCTATTTTCTTTTTCCAGGGGCGGGATTATGGCATTATGGACAGCCATTATGCGCGATGATTTAACATCTATGGTGACATGGGCAGGCGTTTCAGACGTGGTCTTCACGTACAAAGAGCGACAGGATATGCGCCGTATGATGAAGCGTGTCATCGGTGGCACGCCGAATAATCAACCAGATGCGTATCGTGAGAGAACAGCCTTATTCCGCATGGAGGATATCGATATACCGACACTAATTATCCACGGAACTCTCGATACGAATGTGTCTTTTGAACAGGCGTTATTGCTGGAGAATGCATTACGTGATGCGAATAAAAAGTATGAAACTTGGTATTTGGAAGGCTATACGCATTACATTCCTCCTGAAATGAATCGGCGGCTTGTAAAAGATGCAGTGGATTGGATGAAGAGGCAATGAAGAAGATAGGCTAGGTTAAATGTGTTTGATCAGTTATTCAATGACAATTTGCGTACCTTACCCAACCTGGAAACGCGGTTGGCGGGAAGACTATGCGGCTGCGGGTCTTTTTCACTTTTGGTTGTGGTCGTTGCTCGACTGGTTGTTGTTTACTGAAGTTGGTGAGTGTCTGCTTTCTGGACTCGCGCAGGCACGTGGGGGATTGCCTACAGCCATGAGCCAGCTGGCAAAGTGCCGCCAGTTGTCTCATGGCCACGGCCTACCCCGCAGTTGTGCCTGCGCTGCTGAGCGGTATTTATTTTGGTTGTGTTTCTAAAAATGATAAATTGCGAACCTTACCCAACCTGCAAATGCGGTTGGCGGAAAGACTATGCCGCTGAGGGTCTTTTTCACTTTTCGGTAGGGTCGTTGCTCGACTGGTTGTTGGGGACTGAAGTTAGTAAGTGTTCGTTTTCTGGACACGCGCAGGCACGTGGGGGATTGCCTACAGCCAGGAGCCAGATGGCGATAGTGCTGCCAGTTGTCTCCCGGCCACGGCCTACCCCGCAGTTGTGCCTGCGCTACAGTGGGGTATTTAGTTAATTTGTGGTTCTAATAGGAAAAAGATCAGTGATTTGGTGATACTGATCTTGTACTTTTGAAATAGAAGTATACGAACTGCCCTATACCCAATCCAACGAAGGCGCCTGCTGTGGTAGGCGTAGCGATGAGACAAAGACAGGTGAACTTTCCTGTCTCTGGCTCATCGCGAAAGCCATCCACCAGCGCCGAAGTGGGGACAATGGACTTGCCACTTACATTGGTAGCTAAACCACAACCTCCCGATTGAACAGGAAAAAGAAAAGCACCTGCTAGAACCAAAACCCCGTGCTGCTTATTACGCACCCATTACAGAAACGTAATCCGATAGCACTTCCACGACTAAAAACACCTATCTAAACTGTTCTACCCGCAATCCAACGAAGGCGACTGCTGTGGTAGGCGTAGCGAGGAGACAAAGACAGGTGAACTACCTGTCTCTGGCTCCTCGCGAAAGCCATCCACCAGCGCCGAAGTGGCGACAATGCACTCTCCACTTATATAGGCAGCTAAACCACAACCTCCTGAACAAACAGGAAACAGAAAATGCACCTGCAAGAACCACAACCCACCGCCGCTTATTACGCACTCTTAACAGAAACGTAATCCGACAGCACTTCAACGAGTATAAACAACTAGCCAAACTGCCCTACACCCGAAGCTATAAGAAAATTAAAACCAAAAAAGAGGCTGACCAGGAATTCCTGGTCAGCCTCTTTCATATAACATTATTTAATGACGGGAGGTCCGCCTTTAATTGCGATGTCTTCTGAAACATGTGAGAATTTCTTGAAGTTCTCACGGAAAGCATCAGCTAAGCGATTTGCTTCTTTATCGTATTCATTCGGATCTTCCCAAGCGTAACGAGGGTGTAGAACATTACTCGGTACACCTTCGATTTCAAGCGGCATGTTCAATCCGAAGATTTCGTTCTTCTTTGTTTCTACATTATCCAATTTACCAGCGATTGCAGCGCGTACCATTGAACGTGTGTAGCCTAAGTTCATACGTGAACCTACACCGTAAATTCCGCCAGTCCATCCTGTATTCACAAGGAATACTTTTGAACCATGCTCATCGATTTTCTTTCCAAGCATCTCTGCATATGTTGCTGCAGGAAGTGGTAAGAACGGTGAACCGAAGCAAGTAGAGAATGTTGGTTCAGGAGCAGTAATTCCACGCTCAGTTCCAGCAAGTTTGGAAGTGAAGCCGCTCAAGAAGTGGTACATTGCCTGTTCTTTTGTAAGAATCGAGATTGGAGGCAATACGCCAGAAGCATCAGCCGTAAGGAAGATGATGTTCTTCGGGTGACCCGCAACAGACGGTGTCACAATATTATCGATATTTTCGATTGGATAAGCAGCACGTGTATTTTCTGTTAGTGATTTATCATCATAATCAGGAATGCGCGTTTCTTCATCCAGTACTACGTTTTCTAAAACAGCACCGAAACGGATTGCTCCGAAGATTTCAGGTTCTTTTTCGGCAGAAAGGTTGATACATTTTGCGTAACATCCACCTTCAATGTTAAATACGCCATTATCAGACCATCCATGCTCATCGTCTCCAATAAGTTTACGGTTAGCATCTGCTGAAAGTGTAGTTTTACCTGTTCCAGAAAGTCCGAAGAATAGAGCGACATCGCCTTCTTCTCCAACGTTTGCTGAACAGTGCATAGATAGAATATCTTGCTCAGGAAGCAAGAAGTTCATAACGGAGAAAATAGACTTTTTCATTTCTCCAGCATACTCTGTTCCACCGATCAAGACAATTCGCTTTTCAAGCGAAACAATGATGAACGTTTCAGAGTTTGTGCCATCCACTTTTGGATCCGCTTTGAATGAAGGGGCAGCCAAAATTGTGAATTGCGATTCATGTACTTTTAATTCTTCTTCGGTAGGACGGATGAATAGTTGGTGAACAAACAGATTTTGCCAAGCTAATTCATTAATTACTTGGATAGACAATTGTGAGTCTTTATCTGCTCCTGCAAACCCTTTAAATACAAAGAGTTCATCTTTTTCCTTCAAATGATCGATGACTTTCGTGTATAATGAATCAAAGATCTTTTCTGAAATCGGACTGTTCGTACTACCCCAATCTACTTTATCCTTAGACACTGCATCTTCAACGATGAATTTGTCCTTAGGTGAGCGTCCTGTATATTTACCTGTACGTGCAGTGATTGCACCATCAGCAGAAAGTTTAGCTTCGTCTCTTGCTACTGCTTTTTCTGTTAATTCCGCCACAGACGCTTGGATCGTCACGTTGCTTCCACTAAGAAGACTTTTTAAACTATCATCAATTTTTGCAGATATCATGTTTACATACCGTCCTTTGCGTAGTCGATTTATTTTTATTTTGATGAGAATATCCTAATTCGTAAATAGTATAACACATTAAGAATATTAATCTATACTAATGGAAAACTCAAGTGATTTAGGATAAATAATTTGACAAAATCCAAACTTTTTAATACGATGTGACATGAACGGATACTCTTATCCCGAGTTGGTGGAGGGTACAGGCCCTGTGAAACCCGGCAACCTGCAATAGACGGAAGTCTAACGCGAAGGTGCCAAACCTGAAGCAAGGTTTAATTCCTTGGACGATAAGAGTGAAAGGTGCTGCGCGTGAAATTTTGCCTTTTACTCATGGATTGAATATGAGTAGAGGGCTTTTTATATTGTCTAGCCCTGAATCCTTATGGTATATGCTTGACGTCTAGGCGTGGAACTTTACCAGGGACTTATGAGAGTACCGTATCATGATGCTTAATATAGGGGGAAACAAAATGACAAACCGTCGACTGTTTACATCAGAATCAGTTACAGAAGGCCATCCTGACAAGATGTGCGACCAAATTTCAGACGCAATTTTAGATGCGATCCTAACGGAAGATCCAAATGCGCGTGTGGCATGTGAAACGAGTATCACGACTGGACTCGTATTAGTAATGGGAGAAATCACTACGACAACGTATGTGGATATTCCAAAAGTTGTTCGCGATACGGTTAAGGAAATTGGCTATGTTCGTGCAAAATACGGCTTTGATTACGAAACATCCGCTGTACTTACTTCCATTGATGAGCAATCACCTGAAATCGCTGCAAGTGTTAACGTGGCGCTCGAAGCACGCGAAGGTTCTATGTCTGATGAAGAATTAGATGCAATCGGTGCAGGAGACCAAGGTCTAATGTTTGGATATGCATGTAATGAAACGCCGGAATTAATGCCTTTACCAATCAGCTTATCTCATAAATTGGCACATCGCCTGGCTCAAGCTCGTAAAGAAGAACTGATTTCTTATTTACGTCCGGACGGTAAAACGCAAGTAACGGTAGAATACGATCAAGATAATAATCCTGTGCGAATTGACACAATCGTTATTTCCACACAACATCATCCTGAAGCAACACTCGAGCAAATTGAGAAGGATATAAAGAAAGTTGTCATTGATGAAGTAGTTCCCAAAAACTTATTGGACGAGGATACTAAATACTTTATTAATCCTACTGGCAGCTTTGTTGTGGGTGGACCTCAAGGAGACTCCGGTCTGACTGGACGTAAAATCATCGTCGATACGTACGGTGGATATGCCCGTCATGGTGGCGGTGCATTCTCAGGTAAAGACGCTACAAAAGTAGACCGATCCGCTTCTTATGCAGCTCGTTATGTTGCAAAGAACATTGTCGCAGCAGGATTAGCTGAGCACTGTGAAGTTCAGTTGGCTTATGCTATTGGAGTAGCAAGCCCGGTTTCTATCTCGATCAACACATTCGATACGGGTAAACTATCCGAAACGCAATTAGTGGAGTTCGTACGTGAATTATTTGACCTTCGTCCGGCAGGAATTATTAAAATGCTTGACCTACGTCGTCCAATCTACAAACAAACAGCTGCATACGGTCACTTCGGCCGCACTGATATCGAATTGCCATGGGAGCAGACGGATAAAGTGGAAGCGTTGAAAGAACTTGCTAGTAAAGTACGTGTGAAACAATAAAGTCATGAAGTGCAGAAAGGGGATTACTACCTCTTTCTGCACTTTTTATTTGGTTGCAGGCGAAAAATGAAAACGAATTACTTCATAGTCTACCTCTGTATAAGCTACTTGCAATCCTTTATCCTTAATATCTTGTTTCAACACATTCTTTTGCTTCACTTCCATATCAAACGAACAGCAAAATGGATAATCCTCTACCTTAATAGTGTGTTGATCTGCAAAGTATATCCCAATTCGTCCTATCGGTAATGAATGGAAAATACCCGGGGAAGGAATGCCGTTACGAAAAAATGCATGTTCATTCGCTTTATCCACCCCAGAATCATTCACACAACAATATAAAGAAAAATTATCCCCAAGCTGAAGCAAAGCGAAATGTTTTTCAAATAATTCTTTAGTATAACCCTCGACTTCTCTAGATAATCGTTCCCGACGATTTTGTTCGCCCTCGATAAAAAGGTTTGCTGCTTTCTCATTGCTGCTTTGCATAAACTGTTCATAATGAAAACTGCAAAGCATAGCTGCGTAATGATCTATCTTTTCAACCTCATCGATTCCTTGACGATAAAGGACGGTTTTAGGGAGAAGAGGGAAGTCGGTGAATTGAAAAGGTGCAGACGTCGTATCATTCCAAAAAGGTTGTTCGTCAAAAGAAGACCAGCCGATGTCGTGGTTCCTAATGGCGGTTAGTACAGAAGGGCGCCATTGATCATCAGGAAACATATCCTTTTTCCAATGTTTCATTAATTCTTCAGCTAGGTGTCCATGATGATGTTGTTGTACGAAGATAAATGACTTCTCGTGTTCACGTACAATCATCTCAGTTCATCCTTTCTTGTCGGGTGGAAAGCCGTCATTTTGTATAATTGTTTC
Source organism: Sporosarcina sp. P20a (assembly GCF_002743175.1). Lineage (NCBI taxonomy): Bacteria > Bacillati > Bacillota > Bacilli > Caryophanales > Caryophanaceae > Sporosarcina > Sporosarcina sp. P20a. The sequence continues at coordinate 108,340 of NZ_PDYT01000005.1, read as the reverse complement.
TTTGATCTTTTCTTCTATTCGCTCGATTTTCTCCACTTCTTCTTGATACATTTCATCTGCTTCTGTTGTCCCTGGAATGAGAGGTTCTTCATTGAAGTCGACACGTTTGCCGTATCGAAGAAGTTCATAAATAATCATACCGTTATTTGGTTTGCCATTGACCGTTTTCATTGGAATGGAGTCGTATAGCACAAAATAGAATGCGTAGAAAATAAAGCGATTCCAGAATGTCTTGGAATCTTCAAAGAATCCATTTGCGATTAAAGCATTCATCGTGAGAGCCACTACTACGTTAATTAATATAGGACCGGCATAAATACATATATATGCAAAATTGCTCTTTCTTTTAACTGAATCGAAGGAGAACCAGCTGTTGACATGATAATACTTACGTATATCTAAAACACCTAATTTTAAAAGTCTGGGTCCAGATCCAATCGTGAGTCTGGCATTTTTCACGCCAAAGAGCCCACTAATTAGGAAATAACCAGATTCTCTTAGAAACGTAACAACAGGTAAAATGATAAAACTAGAAATAACTAAGCCAATGAGATCTGATAAACCGAACATAATCACGTCGACTCCTTCTATAAAATCTATTTCATATAATAACTCTAAGGCTGTAATAGTAAAATACCCACTTCCTACAAAATGAATCGTCTAATTATTACCAGTCAAACACACATTGCATTAGACGCTATGTTTAATTTAATTGTGGGTGGGGAAATACAAAGTATTAACGAATATAATCATGAACTTAGGAGGAATAGAACATGGCGAAAATCGCAGTAGAAGTACCATTTGATGATGTGAAACAAGCACTAGAGGAAAAGGGTCACGAAGTAAAGATGTTTGAAAGTGATGAAAATTTAAGTGGATACGATATGGGAGTTGTACGCGCGTTGAGTGATGTCAACATCGACCAATTCGACTTCCCGGTAGTTAGCATTGAAGGGAACTCCGTACAAGACATCGTAGAAGATGTGGATAAGAGATTACATCGCTAATAATTGAATAATGATATCTTAGACTGAAGACGAGCCCAATAGGGTTTGTTCTTCAGTTTTTTTGTAAAGAAAATGATAGGTGTTGAATGTAGGGATCGAGTAAATCATTCTATTAAAAATGATTCCGCGTCATTTGGATGTTGACAAGATGCCAGTAAGACAGTAAACTGTTCAACATTGACTCGTGAGTCAATCAATAAAAAGAAGTGAGTTGAAAATCCTTTATGTCACCCCGAAAGAATGAAAAGGTTCAAGAAATTCGCGATACTCGGCAACATGATTTAAAAGAAGCCGCTATCGTATTATTTGGTACGAAAGGATATGCAGCAACAAAAATTAGTGACATTACAAACAAAGCTGAACAAAGTCATGGCTTGTTTTATCACTATTTCAAATCAAAAGAAGACCTATACGTCACAGTAATTCTTGAGTTACTTACTTTACTCATTGATACAGTGGATCAAGCAGAGGAAAAACATGACAGTCCTTTAAAGCAATTGGAATGGCTTACTGAAGCAACTCACTCCGGCTCATTGCGTGATGGAGTGCACCGCCATATCCTGATTATGCAAGCTTTGTATTCTGATTATTTAACACAAGAAGTAAAAGAAGAAATTGTGGAAAAATATCGATTCATGGTCGAAAGAATTGAACATATTATTATTAAAGGACAAATTGCTGAGGAGTTTATTGAAGGAGATGCAGAAGAATTAGCCGTGTATCATTTATCATTAGTGCATGGCTTATTATTAACAAATGCTCGCAAGATTTCACCTATTAAAGTATCAGCTGAAAAAGTATTACGCCAACTAAAACGTCATCCAGAACAGGGGGATGACCAATGAACCGCATGTTGAAACCAACGATCATATCCATTTCGATGGCCACGGTTATGGCAGGAGCCGCTATATCTCCAGCCCTTGGATTGATTGCCGCAAACTTCCCAGAGGCCAGTCCCGTATTTATCAAATTGATATTAACGGCACCTTCATTATTGATCATTCCATTTACATTCATCTCTAGTTGGTTAACGTCAAGGATACCGAAACGTACAGTTGCCCTAATCGGCTTATTCATATATGTCTTGGCGGGGGTAGGCGCACAGTTTACCAATACGATTGAAATGTTACTAGCCTTTCGATTCGTGCTAGGAGCTGGTGTCGGCTTAGTCATGCCGCTTGGGATTACGTTAATTAGTGATCATTTTAGAGGCCGTGAACAAGTGAAGATGATGGGGTATAATTCTGCATTCAGTAACTTCGGTGGAATCATCACTATGATGCTAGCAGGTTACTTAGCAGCTATCAGTTGGAGAGCTCCGTTTAATGTGTATTTAATGGGTGTCGTGATTTTCATTCTGGTCTTTATATTCTTACCGAAAGACACACCGGTTAAACAAGATAAGAGTGTAGAGAAACGGAAAATGCCGCTGACTGTTTTTGGCTATGCAGCTGCTTCCGCAGGTATTATGTTAGTTTACTATTCGGTTGCCACGAACATGGCACTCTACTTGGAGCAAAGCGATATAGGTGGCTCAGCATTGGCAGGAACAGTGATTTCTTTTACAACTGTAGGGGGAATGATTACTAGCCTGACATTGATTCAGCTACAAGATATCTTGAAATCCTATATCATGCCGATCAGTATATTCTTAATGGGGGTTGCATTCACTGGTTTGGCTTTAAGTCATTCTGTCCCACTAATTTTAGCCTGTACATGCGTAATTGGTTTTGGGCAAGGAATTTTGTTCCCATTGATCAACGTTAAAGCGCTCGGCCTAGTTAATCCTCTTCATAGTGACCGCGTGATTGCAATCGTATCTAGTTCGATTTTCATTGGACAATTTAGTTCGCCTTTAATATTGGACGGAATTGCAGCGATAGCAGGCTCTCCGACAATTCGTTTCCAGTATTCCGTGATAGGAATTGCGCTAGGAATCACGGTTTTACTCATTATTTTGTTTAAGATTTTAAGAAAGTCTAAAGTTTCAGCTATAGAAGCGTAAATAAAAATGAGACGTGCCCAATTGGGTACGTCTCATTTTTCATTACATTTGAATATCGGTTTGACCGAATGCTTCGTATTCTTTCATTAATAATTGAAGCGGTAATTCGTACAGTTGTTTCCCATCAATTTTAAATACCCCTTTTGAAACGAGTTCTTCAATCATTTTGTCTCGTTTTGACTCACATACCTTTTTGTTTGTTTTCATCGTACATTTCCTCCTTGATTCCCCCTCTAAATATAGCCGATATTTTTTCTAATTAAACCGAATAATCCATAGTTGAAACTTTCGAACCGTTCAACTAAATATTTTATTTCGTTTTGGTAGTGTAATAGGGACTTGTGATTTATAGTAGATTCACACTAGTGAAAGAATTCTGTGTGGATGTTGTCATATACGACACTGAATGACAGAATCATTCGATCGGAAGCGTATTTTGTCTGATTACGAAATGGACCTAAGAAGCGGTGAATCTGATGAAATGGCATCGATTGCCTCATAACTTACTTCGGTAGACGTGACAGTTGTGAACTGTAGTAATAGCAGGGCAGATGACGAATCAGTGGCATAGTAAGAACGGAGAAAAGGATAATTGCATTTTAGCGGCTATTTTTATGTTAAATGACGCTTAGGGGTACCATTATGAGGGAAGAATAGATATAATCTAGTTCGTGCATTAAATTGTTATTTACCATAGGAGGTCGCTATGTTTTTCATTGAAGCAAAACGGGTGACGGTTGTAATTTTAGGATCGCTACTTATGGCTCTGTCATTAAATTTCTTTCTTATCAATGCAAATGTCTATGCGAGTGGGTTTGCGGGTGCAGCCCAGTTAGTATCAAGTGTTCTAAAGGACCACTTGGATATGACCGTCAGTACAGGTATTTTATTATTACTTTTTAACATACCAGTCTTTATTCTTGGTTGGTTTAAAGTAGGGAAAGGTTTCACAATTTATAGTATTTTATCCGTTGCGTTCACTACACTATTTCTTGAATTATTGCCATTGCGTTCTATGTCGGACGACATTATGCTGAATGCGGTATTCGGTGGAGTGCTAGCAGGGGTTGGTGTAGGGATATCTTTGAAGCTAGGTGCATCTACCGGCGGAATGGACATCGTCGCCATGATTCTATCACGTATGCAAGATAAACCAATCGGTATATACTTTCTCTTGCTAAACGGTATACTTATCGTATTCGCAGGCATTCTATATGAACCGGAAAATGCACTGTACACAATGGTTGCGTTATATGTAACGACGTCAGTAATAGACATGATTCATACGCGACATGAAAAAGTAACCGCGATGATTATCACACGGCACGCAGACGATCTTCAACAAGCAATCCATCGTCAAATGGTACGTGGAATCACTATACTACCTGCTAAAGGTGCTTACTCGAAAGAAGATAAGAATATGCTGTATGTTGTCATCACAAGATATGAACTATATGATTTGGAGCGGATTATTAATGAAACAGATCCGCAAGCCTTTACTAATATCGTACAAACAGTAGGGATTTTTGGTTTCTTTAGAAAAGAAAATGAGAAGCTAGCCTAGATCAGAAAATCTATCGTAAATTTTCTCTATATTATTTTATAAGAAGGCAAACTCCTTAAAATGAGTTTGTCTTCATTTTATATACCGGGATTTTACTGTAAAAGTCTTAATCAAGTAATACCACTCTGTTTTTTCTTTTTACTCTGTAGATGAAACTTTTCTTTTCTATCGTAAGTCATTGATAGAGCGAAAACTTGTAACTGCTAGTTAGAATAGATAAAGTAAAACTCTTATCATTTATAAAAACAGCCTAAACGAACTGCAGGCGAATAAATGATATGTTAGTGAAGTGTGTATCAACAAAGGCGACTTGGCCAACATACGATTCATATGTTTGCATGATAGAGCGCAGAGTTCATGCATATATTGGAGAGGATGATATATAAGTAGTGACACTCAAAATGTCCGCAAAAATCGAAGGGTAACTAAAATAAGCACCCGCAAGTCACGGGCGCCTCGATTAATTCTCTTCTTGCAGCGCTTTATATAATTGACCCTTACGAGCATACTCATTGACGATTCTTGTCATGTCTGCTCGGTCTTCGTCAGTCAAATCACGAACGACACGAGCTGGAGAGCCGAGTGCTAATGTGTTAGGTGGGATCTTCTTGCCTGGAGTTACCAAGCTGCCAGCACCGATGAATGCACCTTCACCAACCTCAGCCCCGTCGAGCACGGTGGCGCCCATTCCAACGAGTGCACCTGTTTTAATTGTGCAGCTATGAAGCATTACTTTGTGGCCGATCGTCACGTTATCTTCTAGAATTAATGGAAACTTTGGGCTCTGATGTAGACAACAGAAATCTTGGATATTTACTTTGCGTCCAATAATAGTAGGCGATACATCCCCGCGTATAACGGTGTTGAACCATATAGATGATTCGGGTCCTATCGTTACATCTCCTGAAATCGTTACGTAATCTGCAACATAGACGGATGGATCAATCTCTGGTAATTTACCTTCATATGGATAGATCAATCAAATCTCCTCTTTTCTAAATAATCATGTATAATTTATCGTAACAAACATTTAGTTTTTGTGAAACATAAGAATGAAATAGATAGAATAAGATAGCTAAATAAGGAGTGATAACTTTGTGGAAATGGGAAGCAGAAGGTAAGGCAAAAGGTGTGATTGTTCTTGTACATAACGCCTATGAACATCATAGAAGATATGAATGGCTTATACAGAAATTTCAAAGTGATGGTTTTCACGTTGTAGCGGGAGATTTACCTGGTCACGGTAAAGAAAGTGTTGAGGTACATGCAGAAGCATTTAAGGACTACCGCAGATTTATCAAGAAAATGATTCGAAGCGGCTTAGATGATAATTTACCCGTATTTTTATTTGGTCATGGTTTAGGAGCTACATTCTTACTTCGGTTATTACAGATGGAACGTATCGAATGTGCGGGAGTGATCTGTACATCACCTTGGCTACACTTGGAACATCATCCACCAATACGGGCGAAAATGTTTACAAAATGGTCTCAATCGATGACTTTGGATCATGAAATTACGCCTGAACTTTTATCGCGTAATCCCGAATTCTTAGAGCAATACGCAGAAGATCCAATGTATGTTCCGATAGTGACAGGCGGCTGGTACCGAGAATTACAGACCCTTATGAAATCGGTCTTGCAGCCAGATTTAATTATTCAAGATGTGCCGTTATTACTTCATACGGGAGAAGCCGATCAAATTACGAATACCGATTACACACGGAAGTGGGCATTTGCTCAAAATTTATCTGAACTACAATGGAAGCGATGGAGAGATGTTGAGCATGATGTGATCCAAGCACCAGAGCGTGAAGGGGTTTATTTATATACACAATCATTCATCAATAATGTACTTCATTCACTCGGATATATTATCGAATGAAATAAGGTCGTGAACATATGAGAAAGCGTCTGTACATAGGTGTGGCTGGGGCTTTTGGAGCGAGCACAAGGCTGCTGATCGGTCAGCTGTTGATCGTCAGTGGTTCTTTTCCTGTCGCAACATTCTTAGTAAACATGGTCGGTACGTTTGTACTTTGCTATATAGTGGAACGTGCTCGTCTTGGAGGAAGTCTTAGCGCACTAGCAGTGACCGTAATAACTACAGGATTCCTCGGTGCATTCACGACGTTTTCAGCAGTCAGTGTAGAGACGGTTGAATTGCTACGTGACGGATTTTTTGGACTTGCTGGTGCCTACGTCGGTAGTAGTGTATTAGGTGGACTGGCTATGGCAGCGCTTGGTTTTTCATTTGCTAGGAGGCGATCGTCATGATCTGGCATCTCATAGCAGTGGGGTGTGGCGGATTTATAGGAGCACTTTTGCGATTCGAGGTATCTGCCAAGCTCAATCGTGATCGTTTCGCCTATGGAACACTAGTTGTTAATTCTATTGGCAGTTTCTTCATCGGCTGGATTATAGGTTCAAACCTTTCACTCGGTTGGACATTATTTTTGGCAACTGGCGTGGCAGGTGCTTTGACGACCTATTCTACATTAATGAAAGAGATTTGGACGTACTGGACTAAAGGTCAAAAACTCCAAGCCGTTGGTTATACACTTGTGACGTTCATAGTTGGAATAGGCTTGGCCTTTTTAGGTTTTAGCTTATAGGAAAGAGGTCCTAATGAATAACAAAAAAACTCAAAAAACGACACAAAACAAACGTAAGAAAATGATTACTTCATTGTTAATCGCAGTAGGGATTGCGATTGGCGCCATATATTTCCCTGAACTTTTTGAAGATGAGGAACAAGAACCGAGTCGTCAAGGTTTGATTCCTGTTGAATTAGTGAAAACAATTGACGGCGATACGATTAAGATTATGTATGAAGGTAAGGAAGAAAATGTACGATATTTATTAATTGATACACCAGAAACGAATCATCCACGTCTTGGCAAGCAGCCGTATGGACAACAAGCAAAGGTTCGTAATCAGGAACTGTTGCAAAAAGGTCAGCTCGAAATTGAGTTTGATGTTGGCGGGAAATATGATAAATACGGCAGATTATTGGCGTATATTTACATAGACGGAAAGAGTGTGCAAGAACAGTTATTGAAAGAAGGATTGGCGAGAGTCGCTTATGTGTATCCACCTAACACACGGCATCTAGATGCATTTGAAAAAGCGGAGCAACAAGCGAAGAAATCGGGTATCGGAATTTGGACGTTGGAAGACTATACAACCGACCGAGGTTTTGACAGTGAGAAATATCCTGCAGATTCTGTGAAGATTCCTGTATATGGTGAAACCCAGGACTTCAAGAACTGTACAGAGCTTCGTAAAGTATATCCGCAGGGCGTTAAAAAAGGCCATCCGGCATATAAAGAACAGATGGACGGCAATAAAGATGGACGAGCTTGTGAATAACATAAAAACTAAATAAGTAGTATGGCACCTTGATGCTATGTGACACTTACGATCAACTACCTAAGTGTTCTTATAGGCAAACGCTAATGAAAAAATAATAAGAATGAAGACAAGTCCTCGTTATCCAGGATTTGTCTTCATTCTTTTTTCATCAAAAGACTTCATTATAATTTGTCAGTTCTCGTAGTGCACGTTCTTCAGTAGGAATCCGGACGGACAACATCCAGATATTCAGCAATAGAAACAGTCCCGCCGTTAAGTACGCACTGAATAGTAAAGGCAATACAATTAGTTCGGTTGTTACAATGACATAATTGGGGTGACGAATCCAACGGTAAGGTCCTTTTTTCTGTACGTTCGCTCCAGGTAGTATAAGAATTTTAGTGTTCCAGAACTTCCCTAACGACGATAGACACCAGACACGCAGTACTTGCATCAATAGGAAAATTGCGAGTAAGGTCCCCCAGACGGGTAATAGTGAGCGATCGAATACAAGGACTTCGACTAGCAAGGAAATGAAAAATGCGATATGCATCAAAACCATCCATTTATAATGAGACGCGCCGATTTCTATTGCGCCTTGATTGCGGATCCACTTCTCGTTACGATTAGCGACGACCAATTCGACTAAGCGTTGAACGACGACGATGATAAAAACGAACAGGAAAAGCCTGCCCATCTTACTGCCACTCCAACAACAATAATTCTCCGCAGAAACCTGGACCAAGTGCTGCCATTAAACCGAATTCTCCTTCGGCAGGCTGTTGCTCGATAAAATCCTTGAGTACATAGAGCACAGTAGGAGACGACATGTTTCCATGATATTGCAGTATCTTTTTCGACGTAGCGGTTTGCTCTTGATCCATATCCAATGCTTTTTGATAGGCATCTAATACTTTTTTACCCCCTGGATGGGCAACAAAATGCTGTACATCCTCCATTGAAAGATCATGTTCTTCCACGAATTGATGGACAAATGGTCCTAACCAACTCTTAATGACGTTTGGAATGCTCTTTGAAAATACGACATGCAAACCATCATTTTTAATGTCCCAGCCCATCACATCCTCTGAATCAGGCATGAAACGTGAAGAAGTAGCACGGATATGAGGCATTGGATGTGTGCTTTTAACGGAAGACTGTTCTCCAGAAACAAGTGCGCAAGCTACACCGTCAGAGAATAACGATACACCGATCAAGTTACTTTTTGATACATCATCTCGTTGAAACGTTAAGCTGCAAAGCTCTATAGCGAGAACGAGAACATTCGACTCAGGATAGGCTTTACAGTAATCAAAAGCACGACTCATACCCGAAGCACCACCTGCACAACCAAGACCCCAAATAGGGATACGTTTAATATCATGTCGAAATGGTAATTGATTAATAAGACGCGCATCGATACTTGGTGTGGCGATTCCGCTACTTGAAACAAAGAATATCGCGTCTATTTCAGCTGCATTCACTGGACGCTCCAGTGTTGTCGTATTGTTGAGGCATTGCTCGACCGCTTGCTTACCAAGTGCAATAGCATGCTGAATATATAAGTTGTTTTTCGTTTCGAAATCATGTGGCTCCGCGTACCATTCCAACGGCATACATACTTGTCGTGAATCAATTTCACCGTTTTGAAACACTTGTAATAAGCGGTCGATATCCTTGAATGAATCCGAAAATAAAGAACGAGCAAATGTCATAGCCTCTTCCTGTGGCAGATCAACAGGCGGGCTTACTGTACTGACAGATTGGATGATTGGCATAGGGTAACCTCCGTTTATATTAATATCGAGCTTGAGCAGTGAATTATGCCGTGGCTTCTTGTAGACTATATGCAATAGAAGAGGAGGACTTGTCTTGAAGATACAATTAAGTATATTAGATCAATCTCCCATTACATCCGGCAGTGATGCTCATGAAGCTTTTCAGCAAACTACCTGCTTGGCGAAGAAAGCCGAAGAATTAGGCTATAGCCGCTTTTGGGTGTCTGAACATCACGATGCTCCAACACTAGCAGGTTCATCCCCTGAAATTCTGATGGCGCATTTGGCTACAGTCACTTCGACTATCCGAATCGGGTCAGGCGGTGTCATGCTACCTCACTATTCCCCTTATAAGGTGGCAGAAAACTTCAAAGTGTTAGAAGCCTTGTTTCCTGGGAGAATTGATGCGGGGATCGGGCGAGCTCCGGCAGGAATGCCTCGAGCAACTTATGCTCTTAACAACGGTGAATATCTAAATCGTGAGCAATATCCTCAACAAATTGATGAACTACACATGTATCTTCATGATACATTGCCTAAAGATCATCCATATGAAGGATTGAAAGCAACCCCTATCACAACTAGTGCACCACCCGTCTGGATGTTAGGCACAAGCAAAGAGTCAGCGAGTTTAGCTGCTCAAAAAGGTTTACCTTATATGTTTGCACAATTTATCAATAGTGAAGGGGGGAGGGAAGCAGCGAGATATTATCAAGATCATTTTCAAGCTTCTGTATATACATCTTCCCCTAAACAAGCGGTAGCGGTATTTTTGTTTTGTGCAGAGACTGAAGAAAAGGCGGATTGGATGGCGTCCTCCTTAGATCTGTTAATGATTATGCAACAACAAGGAATGAAAGTAGATGGTACACCTTCACCAGAACAAGCGGCAGCGTATCCATATAGTCAACTGGAAAGGGAACTTGTTCAATTGAATCGCGAGCGTATGATAGTAGGTACGCCAAAATCAGCTCGTAGGCAGTTGGAACAAATAGCGGAAGATTTTGGAGCAGAAGAAATCATGCTCATTTCAATTACATATAACTTTCATGATAAACTGAAGTCGTATGAACTGATTATGCAAGAATTTTTGAAAGGGGAGAAAAGTAATGAATTTGATTGATACAAAAAATCAGCTAACTGAAAAGAAAAAGCATGTGGAGAAAGTAGCGAATGTCGACAATGCAACCTTTATGAATATTCAATTGCGTGCAGGAGAGGAAGTAGCAGAGCATGATGCGAATAAAGAAGTATTCATCATCGTGCGTAAAGGAAAAGTGCGGTTCATAGTGGAAGGCAAGTCGGTTGATGTAACACCAGATAATGTCTTGCATATGGTGCCATTAGAAAGACATAGTTTACATGCGGTGGAAGACTCTGATGTTTTAGTTATTCAAGTAAAGCCGTAAAGATAATACAACAAGAGATCGCAAGGATTGTTTGCGATCTCTTGTTGTATGATATGGACTAATTTATGATTGAATGGTTTTACATAATTCACGCAAACTAGATATGAAACCTTCATTTTGTTCAGCAGTTCGTTTTTTGGGACCGCGCAAACGACCTCCTGCTCGACGGATTTTCTGAGCTTTATGACGTGCCGCAAGTAATTGATCAATATTGTCATTTGTATACCATCTGCCGTTCTGATCAAGTGGCAAACCTTGTTTTGCCAACGCCATAGCGGCCAATCCGTAGTCTTGAGTGACGACGATATCCCCTTTTTTTATACGGTTCACCAATACAAAATCGACTGCGTCTGCACCTTTGGAAACAGTAATCGTTTCTGCGCCTTCCCGGTGCATTTCATGTGCAGTGTCACATATTAACACACAAGGTATACCGTACTCTTTGGCAATCGTAATCGTTTCATTGATTACTGGACAGCCATCTGCATCCACTAAAATCGTTGTCACGTAGTACCTCTCCTTCCGCTACACTTAATAGGTTTAGTATAACAAATAACGGGAAACATAAGTGAAAATGTACGATTGAGGTGATGAAATGGCTGATTTATCAAAAGAACAACGAACGACTGTAGAACAACGTGAGCAATATGGGCGCCAAATGGATGCGAAGAATGCTGCCATGGAGAACATAGAAGTTCCACTTGAAAACAGAGAGTTGGCAGATCATGAAATTCCTCCGCCGTTAACAGAAGAGGAAGTGCGTGCTAAAGTCGGTAATCAGAACTTCCAAAATGCGACTGACGATAATGCACCCACATCAATAGGCAGTTAAAAAAGTCATGCGTAAAAAAGGACATCATGGATGTTCTTTTTTTGCGTTAAAAGCTAATAATGAAACTAACTTGTTAGGTAAATCGTATACATACTATACAACTAGATAACGGAGTGATAAATAATGAATGAAGGATATTTCGTAGGATGGGGTACGTTAGCTTTAATCAATGCAGTATTAGCGCAAGGAAAAAACAGAAGCGGATTGAACTGGTTTATACTTTCTTTGTTTCTAGGACCGCTGGCAACTCTCTTCTTAGCGCTATCAGGTAAAAAGTGATAGACTATTTAGGAAACTGAAATAGTGAAGGGAGCTATTATAACTATGAAAATTGATGTAGAAATTTTATTCGCAACTGATGCACAAATAACGAAGAACCTATTGGTGAAACAATTTGTCGACAATCAAGCTGGAGGATTTTCCACGTTTGTACATGATGGAAAACAGCTAGTCGTTATAAAAGATAAAGAATGGAAAACAGCAGATGCAATTCGCAGTATTGCAGGTGAAATCTCTCGCAGTCTTGCGTCACAAAAAGTAGATTCTGCTTCGATTCAAGCAGATCAGCTAGGACAAAAGTGGTCATCTCAAGATGAAGCAGTCACAGCTTTCGTCGAAGGATGGCATCTTGGTGCCTATAACTTTGACCGCTACCAATCTAAAAAAGCGGACCCTGTCACTACGTTAGATGTTAAAGGTGCAGACAATGCAGCGGTTAAATTAGGAGAAGTGCGTGCGGCAGCTATGGCTTTTTCTCGTGACTTGATGAATGAACTTTCCGATGTGCTAAATCCAGAGACATATCCAGAAGTATTAAAAGATCATTTCAAAGGAACAAAAGTGAAAATTGATGTACTCGGCAAAAAAGAGATTGAAGAACGCGAAATGAACGGTGTATTGACAGTTTGCCGTGGCAGTAAATATGAGCCTTCATTCGTAGAGATGACATTGCAGACAGATGCATCGAAACCACTTGTAGCTCTTGTCGGAAAAGGCGTAACGTATGATTCAGGCGGTATTAGCTTGAAAGGCGGACGCGACGACAGTGACATGCGTATGGATATGGGCGGTTCAGCAGCTGTGAGTGGTGCATTGTCACTACTAGCTCACTCAGATGCCAAAGTGAATGTAGTCGTGTTAATTCCAATGGTTGAAAATACACCGGGACCTGACGCTGTCATGCCGGGCGAAGTGATTCAATATAAGAACGGCATCAGTGTACAAGTCGGTAATACCGATGCAGAAGGCCGTTTGATTTTGGCCGACGGATTGATTCGTGCAGGTGAATTAAACGCAGACTACACTGTGGATATCGCGACATTGACTGGCGCAGTTGTCGCGGCGCTTGGTACGGAAGTCGGAGGAGTCTTTGGTGATGAAGAGTTGTCTAATAAACTGAAGAAAATTGGCGATCAAAACGGTGACTTCGTTTGGCCACTTCCTTTAATTGATGAGTATGAAGAAACACTTGATAGCGCCTATGCAGATTGTAACAATATGAGTTCTCTAACTGTTGCAGGTTCGATCACAGCTGGTCTCTACTTGCGTAAGTTCGCACCGAAGAACAACTGGTTGCATGTGGACATGGCGGGCGTTATGGATAAGCAGAAGTCAAAAGGGTATTATACGAAGTCAGCAACAGGCTACGGAGCACGTTTGCTTGCGGATTATACGGTGTCATTGACTAAATAAGTAATATTTAAAAGGATGCCCTAACTGGGCATCCTTTTTTGTGTTGGTTGGGAGTATTGGAAGAGGAGCGCTAAATAGTATCTGCGAGGGGATGGAAGCTCCAGTTGGCGGACGCTTTCCCATGGGCCTGCGGTGAGCCAACCAGTTCGCTAGTGCAAAGATGTGCTCCCAACACTTACTCCATGCTCTATATCTACAATCTGCAAATCATGTAATCAAGAACAAAAAAGTGATCGAAGTCATAAAATTACGACTTCGATCGCTTCTTTTCAAAGACTCATAAAAACAAGGTCAGGGAGGCGATTCCTGAGAGGATGATCAGCAGGGATACCGACGCAATAATGGCTGGCTTCATAAATGCAGGCTCTTCCTTCACGAGCTCCTTGATCGCATAAATTATAGAAATAACAAAAACGAACGGCCAGATGAACCATGTCCATAGATAAAGAACACTCAAAAGCTTCATAATACTAATAAACATAGACTTCACTCCTTGGAAAGTAATAAGAGCTCACTGTAAAAAAGAATGATGTGATAGATAAATGCTCTGATACTTTTGTTTCCCCTATATTATAAAATTCACACTCTTCCAATAAACTTTTTATAAGTAGGATATCCAAGTCAGTAGAACTACTATACTTTCTTTACTGTTTTTGTAAACTCAAACAAATCGCATTACTTCTCTAAATTTCTTGGTGTTTTATTACTGAAAGGTAACAACAGAAATGTATGAAAATAAATATTTGCTGCCATAAGACCAATACCGCCATATAAGACAATCAGCGACGCTAAATTCAGTCCAGGCAGTAGAGCAAGAGGGAATAGCGCACCAATTAGAAGACCAGCCACTGAATAGAAAACTAGCTTCTTTATGTACTGTGATTTGTTATTTTCTATTAACTTATCAATCATAATTGATAGGGGAGTTCCAATTAGTAAAAAGATAGGTCCCGCGTATAACATAACAAATACTATAGTTTCAGTGAATCCGAAATAATAGGTATTCGGTTCCCGCTGTGATTCAGGTGCATAGGAAATGGCGGAGTATACAATTGAAAATAAGATAGTAGCTATAATTGCTGATAAAAAACGTTTCATTAACGTCCCCCCAATCTTCCTTTATCATATTTTAAAAAGCCTTTAGATACAATAAAAAAACGAGTGAGAGAAAAATCCTCACTCGTCTTTTTTATTTACATAGCACTACTTCACGTGAAAAGGTTCCTTTGTGTGCAAGGCAACGATCCGCAATCTCAAATCCAGCAACTTCGAGCATTTCATCCATATTCTCTATCGTGATGATTAAACAGCTCTTAGCAAAACGACGAGCTTCTTTCAAAATCTCGAGTTGGCCTTCTGCTGTAATATGTGTAAATAAATTATAGGGCATATCGATAATTGCGACATCATACTCTTCGTCGACTTCAGCAATAGGACCTATAGTAACATTGCCTTCCAAATCGAAGTAGTCAATATTTTTCCGTGAACCATAGACGACAAGCGGGTTAATATCGCGACCTTCAATTGGGATACCCATAGATAGTGCTTCAACAAGGACAGTTCCGATTCCGCAGCAAGGATCGATGACGCGTTTCCCTTCAGGATGCGGTACTGCAATATTGACGGCAGCTCTGGCTAAACGTGTACCAAGCGCAGTGGAGTACATGTGCGGCTTCTGTTGGTGTACGTGCCAATCAGAAGAACTGTAAAGTACATTTCCTGCGTACCAACGACCGTCCAATTGCATGATGCCGATGAACACTTCAGGATGGTCAAGTTCAGGCTCGCCTTTGATCTGTAATCCAATTGTACGCTCAATATCACGACGAGTATCATGACCAATCTTAGCCGTTGTTGAAAGTGTCATATCGTTCAAGCAGACGGTTTTAAATAATTGATCGATCTCCAGCTTAGAAACATTTTCTGTCAGCAATTCTAGACTGTCTGCATCTAATAAGACCTCGAGTCGAGTTTGTATGAACGGACTTCGTGATGGATCAACGCCAATATCACTTACAATCACGTTGTCTTCTACGTCGTAACCGAAAAAAGCTCGCATTTCCATTCGACATAATTCCTGTTCATCTCGGTGTCGAATATACGTATATATAAATTGTGAAGCCATTAGTTATTTGCTCTCATTTTATGCAAATCGCCAAGTATTTCATACAGAAGTTGTAATGCATCTTGGATAGACATCGTCTCGTCAAAACCTTTAAGAGAATCAAACGGAACATTCAATTCCCAGAAACCTTCGTTATCGGAAAATGAAATACTAAAACCATGTAGATTATGCTGAAGTTTTTCTTCGATAAACGTACGAATTGTTTCGCCTTCTTTTTTCTTACCTTGTAAACCAAATAAAGCCATATACGTTTTGAACATGTCATCTACTTCAAGTGCCAGCGAATCCACTTTGATCTCATCGAAGTCAGGGGACTCGACAAAAAGAAATTCAGCTATATTAGATTTCAAATAAGAGATGGGTTTCTGTAAAAAATGCTCATCTGCAAAGCGTACGGTTTCCTCTGTTTCCTTTACACATACTTCAATTGTTTTGATTGTTACTGTACTCATTTTATTCACTCCTCGTTAGTAAGTATACCGGATTGTTTTTCGGGATACCACGGATTTAAGTGAATTAATACTTCATCGACGTCATCATTTTTCGCCATGATCAAATTACGTAATCTACTTGAGATGATATGGCCTTCTTGTATCGTTAAATCACCATTAATACCGATTCGAATATCCACCAATACATAATGTCCATGTTCTCTTGCGCGTAAGCGATCAATTCGTTTTACTTCCGGAATGGAATGAATCAATTCTTCAAATGCGATTAAACGCTCATCACAGACGCTTTTTTCCATCAATATATCAATACTATCCTTGCCGATATCCATAGCAAGTTTAAAGACAAGAATAGAAACGATAATCCCGGCGATCGGATCTCCATATGTGAGTAGCGGCCATGCGTAAGCATCTCCAATTAAGGCAAGTCCAATACCTATTACTGCGGCAAGCGAGGCATAGACATCAGCCAGGTGATCATAAGCCGTCGCGATCAGACCTTTACTGTTCTCGGCTTGACCGATACGAATTGTGTAGATATAGAGTAGATACTTCCAAATTAGTGACACGATCGCAGTGAGTAAGGCAATCTTACTTGCTGTAGCGGGATCTTCAAATAATGCCATGATTGCTTCGAAAGCAATATAAATCGCGGCTAACCCTAAAATAATAGCTACGATACTCGAACCAATTACCTCCGCTTTTCCGTGTCCGTATGGGTGATCTTCATCAGCCGGTCGTTTTGAAATTTGCATAGAAGTCAGTGCAGCTGCAGAAGCTACCACATCACCTGCGTTGTGGAAACCGTCTGCAAGTAAAACAGGACTTCGGAAAACGAATCCGACTATCAGTTTTAATACAGTCAAGATCACATTACTTAATAAACTGATCCAGATAGCTAAGATAGCAGAAGTGGAATGTTCGCGTACATGAATGGTCATAAAAGTTTCCCTCCTCTAACAGTGTTTCCTCTAAGCAACAAAAAAACCTCGCTTAATTTGGGCGAGGTCATACATAATTTTAATTGTTGGATTGGGACAAAGTTTCTCATTGTCATCACTCATTCATTTGTAGTTCAATTATTATCCCATAACTATGAGTTTTGTGCAAGTAAGTACCATATCATTCAAAGTAGAAAAATGTCGTCTACTGTGTCAAAATAAAAGAATAGAAAAGATACGAGATAATAATGAACATAATTTCTATACAATAATACGTATAAAAATACTATTCGAGAGGTTTGATGAATAATGAAACTTTGGGGCGGACGGTTTAGTAGTAAAGCAGATGAGATCATGGAGAAGTTTAATAGCTCTTTACCAGTTGATTATCGATTATATAGAGAGGATATCGCGGGTAGTATCGCACACGTAACGATGCAAGTTCATTCAGATTTATTGTCACCTGAGGAAGGTGAGTTGCTAGTGAACGGCTTGCAGTCGATTTTGGCGGATATCGAATCAGGAGAATTACAAATTGAAGGTAATTATGAAGATATTCATTCGTTTATTGAAATGAATCTGACGGAGCGAGTAGGGGAGACGGGTAAGAAATTGCATACAGCCCGCAGTCGAAACGATCAAGTAGCTGTCGATATGAGACAGTATGCTAGAAATCAAACTTCTGTTGTCATGGATGCGCTGCAGGTCTTAATTGATTCACTTGAGGCAAAAGGAAAAGCAAACAACGTCATTATGCCAGGCTACACACATTTGCAACGCGCGCAAGTCGTCACTTTCGGACATCATTTAGGTGCTTATGCACAAATGTTCAAGCGCGATAAAAAACGTGTACAAAATGCTGCTGAGATTCTGAATGAAAATCCACTCGGCTGTGGTGCGCTTGCTGGTACGACGCATGATATTGATCGCCAAGTGACGACCGCATTACTAGGGTTCGATAAGCCGGTAGATAACTTCCTTGACGGCGTCAGCGATCGCGACTATTTAGTAGAATTGATGTCAGACTTCTCACTCATTATGATGCATATGAGCCGTTTAAGTGAAGAACTCATTCTTTGGAGTAGCCAAGAGTTCCGTTTTATCACCATTTCAGATGCCTATTCAACAGGAAGCAGCATTATGCCACAGAAGAAAAATCCGGATGCAGCAGAACTAATCCGTGGTAAAACAGGACGAGTATATGGATCTTTATTCGCATTACTGACGACGTTGAAGGGTTTGCCATTAACATATAATAAAGACATGCAGGAAGACAAAGAACAATTCTTCGACGCACTAGATACTGTTCTTGATTGCTTGGAAATCATGTCTAAAATGATTGACACTCTACAGGTAAATGCAGAGCATATGAAAGCTGCAATTAAAGGTGGATTCTTGAATGCGACAGAAGTGGCGGACTATTTAGTCGCAAAAGGTACGCCATTCCGTGATGCTCATGAAATCGTTGGAAAAGTCATCATTTATTGTGAACAGGAAAACAAAGCAATTGAAGATCTGACAGTGGGAGAACTCAAAAAGTTCAGCGGCCATATCGAAGATGACATCTATGAATATATCGATTACGAATCTATTATTACAAAAGGGAATAAGGGATTGATGAAAGAAATGTAATAAGTATATAAAAAGCCTGCGGAATGTCCGCAGGCTTTTTACTATTCAACGCGTGGCTTACCTTGAACGGAAGCGACAATAAAACCTATTGCGCCAAACGCTATAGCAGGCAAAATCCAACCGACGCCTTGCTCATATAAAGGTAAGAATTCCAATATATATGTAACCGGTACCAGATCGATATTGAATGCTCGTAACACATCGAAGAACCCAATAAGACCTGCTGCTAGTAAACCATAATTATATACTTCATGATAGCCTTTAAATAACGGGTGTAACAATCTAAAGGTAATTAAGACAATGGCTAGAGGATATACTCCACCTAGTACTGGAATCATCACTGCAAGCAACTGCGTGAGGCCGACATTCGCGACTATCGTAGAAAACAAACAAATAATAAAAACGAACGTTTTATAAGAAATCTTAGGCGCGATTTTAGAAAGATAGGTAGCACTTGCAGTCGTCAATCCAACCGAAGTCGTTAAGCAAGCTAGTGTTACCGCAAGCCCAAGTAAGTATAAACCGTTATTACCCATCAAGGCATACGCAAGCTTTGCTAAAATATCTCCGCCGTTCGTGGCGCCTTCTGCTACAGAGCGGCTCGTCATCCCTAAATAGGCCAATCCAGCATAGACAAAACTCAGCCCGATGACTGCAATGGATCCGGCTTTCATCGTAATAGAAGTTATCGCTTTTCTATCTGTAATTCCTTTCGCCTTCACGGCATTAATGACGATAATAGCGAAGACTAGCGCTGCCATTGCGTCCATTGTTCCGTATCCTTCAATAAATCCTTTGTAAAAATAATCTTCTGCATAAGATCCTTGTGGCACGCCCGCTTTGCCTACGGGGTTGATAATACCCGTCACGACGATGAACGTTACGATAGCTAGCAATATCGGAGTTAAAATACTTCCGAAGCGATCGACTATTTTATTCGGCTTAAATGAGAGCCAAATCGTCACCGCAAAAAATACAATGGAGAAGAGCACCAATGCTAATCTAGAATACGAATCCGGTACAAATGGTGAAACGGCAATTTCGAATGAAACAGTCGCTGTACGCGGAACACCGAAGAACGGTCCAAGTGCTAAATATATAACTAATGGAAATATCATGGCGAATACAGGTGATGCTCTTCCAGCTAAATCATTTAATTGATTGCCACTCATAGTGACTGCAATTATGCCAAGATAGGGAAGACCGACTCCTGTAATTAAAAAACCAGCCAGCGTGATCCATGTTTGTGTTCCTGCTAGTTGACCTAGCAGCGGTGGGAAAATCATATTTCCAGCACCAAAAAAGAGAGCAAACATCGTCAGCCCCAATTTGAACGTATCGAATTTGGTAAATCTATTCATTTGGAATTCCTCCTGGAGTACTTTGAAAAGTGTATGTATTTAGATAATTAATTATATATAGTGGAAAGAGCTCATAAAAAAGGATTCTCCTAAGAGAATCCTCAATAAGATTACCCCATAATGTGGTAGCCAGCATCTACATAGATAACTTCACCTGTCACACCACTGGATAAACTACTTAGCATCGCCACAGTCATATCTGAAACTTCTTCAGGTTTGACGTTACGTTTTAGTGGCGCGCGTTCCTCAATTTGACTGAGGATGGTATTAAAGGAAGGTACACCTTTTGCGGACAATGTACGAACCGCTCCGGCAGAGATTGCATTGACGCGAATATTTTGTTCACCTAGCTCAGATGCCAAGTAGCGTACAGAAGCTTCAAGAGCTGCTTTTGCAACTCCCATTACGTTATAGCCCTCAAGAACTCGTTCCGCTCCTAAATAACTCATCGTAATGATCGCTCCACCTTCTGTCATATAATGACGGGCTTCACGTGCTGCCGCTACCAATGAATAAGCACTGGAATCTTGTGCGAATGCATATCCTTCACGAGTCGTTTCCACGAATGGATTATGCAAGTCTTGTTGATGTGCAAATGCGATAGAGTGAACTACGCCATGAATAACACCAACTTGTTCGCCAATCGATTTGAAAGCCTGCTCTATGCTTTGATCACTATTCACATCACACTGTACAATTTGTGTGGCTGTAAATTCACTTTTAGCTAAAGCTTTTTCTAATTTATCACGAGAGCGATCTTTACGGTATGTAAAAATGACATTCGCACCAACGGAGAATAATGCTTTTGCGACTCCCCAACCAATACTACGTTCATTTGCCACACCCATAATCACAATGTTTTTACCGGATAATTTTAATAAATCTACCATAATAGCCTCCTGAAAGTTTCTTATTCATTTGATCATATTATACTCTCCATAATAATAACATATAGTGAAGAGGAAGTTACAGATTTTCTATAGAAGAACGAAAAGAGAATTTACAAATAGACTGTTAATAAATAAAAATACAGTTGACTTTATAATTATACATACGTATACTTGTCTTTAATGAATAAAGAGGTGAGGGCGTTGAAGGTTGGAATCGTAGGAGCGTCTGGATATGGTGGCCTAGAGTTGTTACGGTTGCTGCAAAACCATCCGGAAATTGAACAGATAGATTTATTCACTTCCTCAGAAGTGGGGACGGTCTTTTCTCAAAAATATCCACATCTTGTGAATATTCACGATCAGCCGATGAAGGCTATAGAACCTGAACATATTAGCAAGTTGGACACAGTTTTTTTCAGTACACCAGCTGGCGTTACAACTAAGTTACTTCCTCCATTGGTGGGAGCAGGTGCTAAATTGATTGACTTATCGGGAGACTTTAGACTGAAAGATCAAGCGGCTTTTGAGCAGTGGTATCAAAAGGATGCACCACCACTTGAACACTTGGAGAAAAGTGTATACGGACTTCCAGAATGGAATAAACCGGACATTGCGAATGCAGAAATAATTGCGAACCCAGGGTGTTACCCGACAGCGGTTCTTCTATCTTTACTGCCGTTATTGAAAAATAATTTAATTGACGGTAGCCGATTAATCATTGATGCAAAAAGTGGTATATCTGGTGCAGGCAACAAGCCAAGCCAAGCGACCCATTTCAGTGAAACGAATGAAAATTTCTCTATATATAAGATTCATCAACATCAGCATATACCGGAAATTGAACAGGCAATGAATATATTTGCTGATCAACCCGAACCTATTACGTTCACAACGCATCTTGTTCCCATGACAAGAGGTATCATGACGACGAGCTATGCGAAAGTGAATGGACAAGTTACGGAAGAACAGCTTAGAAATTGCTTGCAAGAAACATATAAAGATAGTCCGTTCGTTCGTATTTTGACAGACGTACAAAAGGTCAGTACGAAACAGGTGTATGGCTCCAACTATTGCGATATCCATGTCAAGGTGGATCCACGAACGAATCAAGCAACGATTATAGCAGTCATTGATAATGTGGTGAAAGGCGCCGCTGGACAAGCTATACAAAATATGAATATTCAATATGGTCTACATGAAAAAACAGGAATCGATATTATTCCATTATGGATTTGAACTATTAATTTGAACACAAGAATTGAGGGGAGCACTACTATGGAAACCATCGAAAGCATGAAGCGCATCTCGCGTAAAAATATTATCTCACCAAAAGGATTCAAGGCAGTCGGCATCCACTGTGGGCTAAAACATAAGAAAAATGATTTGGCTCTACTAGTCAGCGAAGTTCCAGCGAGTGTTGCGGGTGTCTTCACAACGAATGTAATCCAAGCGGCTCCACTTCAAGTCACAAAAAAAGTCGTCTATGAAACGCAAAAGATGCAGGCGATTGTCATTAACTCCGGTAACGCGAATGCATGTACAGGTAAGCAAGGCATGCAAGATGCAATGACTATGCAACGAAAAACCGCAGAGCACTTAGGAATCGATTCCAATCTTGTAGGCATTGCTTCTACAGGTGTGATCGGTGAACAAATGAATATGGTCCCTTTACTATCTGGTATTGAAAAGCTTCAACCGATGGACTCATTAGAAGGTTCCATTCAATTTTCACAAGCGATTTTAACTACAGATACCGTAACGAAAAATACTGCCTATGCAACGGTGATCGATGATCGTGAAGTCGTGGTAGCGGGTGTTGCAAAAGGTTCAGGAATGATTGAACCGAATATGGCGACAATGCTTGGCTTCATCACAACCGATGCCAATATCGAATCAGAACATTTACAAACAGCGCTAAAAGAAATTACAGATGTGACATTCAACTCTATTACGGTAGATGGTGATACATCAACGAATGATATGGTACTTGTCATGGCAAACGGACTAGCGGGTAACCACTCATTAACTCCAGATCATCCCGAGTGGCAATCTTTCGTCGATGCATTACATGCTGTATCACGTGATTTAGCAAAAATGATTGCTAAAGATGGGGAAGGTGCTACTAAATTGATCGAAGCGAAAGTGACAGGTGCAGTTTCGGATGAACAAGCACGTCAAATCGCAAAATCTGTAGTAGGCTCACCGCTTGTCAAGACGGCGGTATTTGGTTGTGACGCCAACTGGGGAAGAATTATTGCAGCCATCGGATATTGCGGTGCCACAATAGATCCTGAAGATATCAAAATCTATATCGGCGATACAGTAGTAGTAGAAGGTGGGGAACCTATTCCATTTTCAGAAGAGAAATTGTTAATATATCTTAAACAGCATGAAGTGAAATTTGCAATTGAACTAAACCAGGGAGCTGGTCAAGGAATGGCATGGGGGTGCGATCTTACTTATGACTACGTCCAAATCAACGCAACATATCGTACGTAAAAGACAGGTTATTAAACTAGGTGGTAGTATGCTAGACGAATTAGGCGATAATTTTTTCCAGGGTGTGAAAAAATTACAGCAAGATGGTGTTCAAGTAATTATTGTTCATGGTGGGGGACCAAACATTAATCAAGAGCTTGAAAAGCGTGGAGTCACTTCGACTGTTGTTAAAGGGTTCCGTGTTACGTCTGCTGAAGCAATCGATATCGTCCAGTCGATCATGATTGGCCAAGTGAATCCAGCGCTCGTTCATCGCTTCAATAGCGAAGGGGTCAAGGCGGTTGGATTGAG
This sequence comes from Sporosarcina sp. P20a, assembly GCF_002743175.1. Taxonomy (NCBI): domain Bacteria; kingdom Bacillati; phylum Bacillota; class Bacilli; order Caryophanales; family Caryophanaceae; genus Sporosarcina; species Sporosarcina sp. P20a. Next base: position 84,512 of record NZ_PDYT01000005.1, on the reverse strand, counting down.
TGGATTCGATGCAAACTTATTTACGTGTGATGTACTTGATTTTGCAACGTATGGTTATGTGGGAGAAATTAAAAACGTTAAAACAGAAGTTGTAGATACGCTTTTGGATGCAGGAATTATTCCAGTTATTTCGTGTATCGGTGCAACCGTATCTGGAGATCCATTGAACGTTAACGCGGATACAGTCGCGAGTCGAATTGCATTAGCTGTTGAAGCCGAAAGTTTATTATTGGTGACAGATACATCTGGAATCCGGATTCAAGATCAGCCTCAGACAGAAGTGCAACCGCAAGCTATTTACGGCTGGATTAAAACAGAAGATATCTACGGAGGAATGATTCCGAAAGTTATGGCGGCAATTGATTGTCTAGAAGCGGGTATTCCATCTGTACAAATCGTCTGTCAGGAATTAAAAGGCACGGTCATTACCAATGAGGAGGCAATTGTGTGACGTATTTATTCAATAACTATGCAAGACGTGCGGTACATCTCGTAAAAGGACAGGGGACCGTAGTGACAGACGATAAAGGGAAGAATTATTTAGACTTTACTAGCGGCATCGCGGTCGTCAGTTTAGGACATGCTCATCCTGCAATCGTTAAGGCATTGCAAGAACAAAGCGAAAAGCTATGGCATATTTCCAATCTATTTGAAAGTCCAGAACAGGAAAAACTTGCTGAATCATTAACAAAAGATACGGATCTATCGTATGCATTGTTTTGTAACAGTGGGGCCGAAGCGAATGAAGCAGCGATTAAATTAGCGCGTAAACATACAGGCAAGCACCATATTTTATCGTTTAAACAGTCATTCCACGGGCGGACTTTTGGCGCAATGGCTGCCACGGGTCAGGATAAAATTCAACAAGGATTTGGCCCGATGCTTGAAAGTTTTGAAGCATTGCCATTTAATGATGTCGAAGCTTTGAAACAAGCGACTAACGATAACGTGGCTGCTATCATGCTGGAAGTCATCCAAGCGGAAGGTGGAGTTAACACTATCGAACCGGCTTTCGCTGAAGCGGTAATGGCTGCATGTAATGAACATAATATCCTTCTCATTATCGATGAAGTACAGACAGGTATTGGACGGACAGGAACACGTTATGCCTACGAGCAAACTGCACTAAAACCTAATATCGTCTCATTGGCTAAAGGCCTCGGTGGCGGTTTCCCTATTGGGGCATTGCTGGCTGGTGAAGAGCTGTTCAATACATTCGGACCTGGTACACATGGTACAACTTTTGGTGGAAATCCATTAGCCGTTTCAGTTGCTCAAACAGTAGTCGATCATATATTTGATCCAGCATTCTTAAAGGATGTTCAAGAAAAATCTACGTATCTGAAGCAACAACTTCATTCAGAACTTCCAAAAGATAAGTATTCGATTCGCGGAAAAGGTTTATTAGTTGGGATTCATTCAACTAAGGAAATCGCACCATTTATCCAAGAGGCCGAAAAACAAGGATTACTGCTTGTACCTGCCGGAATGAATGTCATCCGTCTATTACCACCACTGACAGTTTCAAAAGAAGAAATTGACCAAGCGATAGCGATATTAAAGAATATATTAACGTAATAGCAAATTGAATTAAAGTAGTCTGCGAACTGCTATTCAGTAAACAAAAGATCTCCCTGAAGTCTCAACACTTCATGGAGATCTCTTTTTTGCATGGGTATAAGTTGAGTTCAGTTACACCTATTTGAATTCTTTCTATACAAAAAAATATCGCTCAGGTATAGTTAAGGCAAAACTACCTAAAAGAATGGAAGTGTACTAGACTTGAAACAGATATATGCAATAGCACTAACGATAATGCTGGTCCTATATGCAATCCCCACCACCTCACTTGCCAACGTCTTCCAAGATGTGCGTCCTCAGCATTCGGCGGCTGATGAAATACACTATCTAGTTGAAAAAGAAATCATCATAGAAAAACCAAACACTAAATACCGTGTAAACGAACCGATCACACGCCTCGAAGCATCAGGAATGATCCAACGTGCGCTGAAAATCCCTGTAGATAATAGACCAGATGCTAAACTGTCGGATGTAAAGCTATCTCATCCACACTACGCACTCATTGCCACAATGGTTGATGAAGGTATTTTCATGGGCAACGAGAAAAAAGAATTTCAACCGTATGGTAATTTGAAACGTGGGCAGATGGCGGCGGTATTCGTTCGCGCATTCAATCTGACAGGCAAATCGACGTATCGATTTCGTGATGTACCTGCAACGTATTGGGGGTTATCCGACATACAAAAACTATCTGTAAATGCGATTACGACAGGTTATTTGGATAACACGTTTAAGCCGAATCAAACGTTAACTCGTGGACACTTTGCAGTATTTCTGGCACGAATTATTGAGCCGGACTTCAGAGAGCAACCTGCCTGTTACAAGCCGAATAACACTCCCGTTCAAACAGTCAATGTACCTGTTACGACACTTTGGAAAGAGCCAGGAAAGTCGCGAACAGTAGATGCTTATGCTACAAACAAATCACCTGATATCACAAAATGGATTGCTGCAATGAGTTTACGTGAAAAGCAATGGCTAGTAGGTAAATTAGAAACCCAAGCACTATATGGTCAAACGGTTAAAGTCCTGCAAACAAAAGGGGACTGGGTTCAAGTCGTTGTAACAGATCAAAGCTCCCCAAAAAACGCAGCAGGCTACCCAGGATGGATGCCGAAGAATCATCTAACGGCAGTATATCCTAACTATGCAACATGCGACACAGCCATGGTGACGACGAAGTCAGCCATACTTACGATGGATAAAAACGGTAAACAACCTCATCGTTCAATTAGCTTCAACACGACATTGCCGATCATGGATGTTGTGGATAATAAACTTGCTGTCCAGACACCTGCCGACGGAGTGAAGTACGTGGATAAGAGTGCAGTGAAAATAGTAGGAGCGGATGGTGTCATGCCGAAGCCTACAACTCAGCAAATCATGGATACAGCCAAGATCTTCGATGGATTACCGTATTTATGGGCAGGTACATCAGGATTTGGCCTAGATTGTTCCGGATTCACATACTCGGTCTATCGTCAGCATGGAATTGATATACCGCGTGATGCATCTGTGCAAGCATTGAGCGGAACGTTAATACAGAAAAACGATCTACAACCCGGTGACTTAATGTTCTTTGCTTATAATAAAGGTAAAGGAATCATTCATCATGTAGGGATGTACGCAGGGAACGGTCAAATGATCCATGCGCCAAACCCTAAGCGTACTGTGGAAATCATCCGGATGACAGTGGAACCGTATAAGTCAGAATATGTTTCAGCTAGAAGATATTTAAAATGAAAAAGCGCACAGACAACTGATGTCTGTGCGCTTTTCATCTATATCACAAGTTTCCTTCATACAATATATTATCGTCATTCAAATCAATAACTTTTAAATAATTATCTTCTTTTATGAAGATACTCTTATATACCTTTTGTCCGCTTTCATTTTCATACAGGATGATACGTTTGTTCTGATTATCCACTTCCACTTGAGCTATTAACTCATCCATCGGAATATGCTCTGCTAACACTTCAGCTTCTTCATGTCCTAACAAGTTAGAATTTGAAGGTTCGTATGAGGCTTTTGGTTCTTCACCAGGCACATCTTCTACAGGTGCTTCTTCTGGAGGAGCTTTAGTGTCGGCAGGTTTAGTACCTTCAAGTTCTGCAGATTCTTCCTCAGGCTCTATCTCATCAACTGAAATGTCTTTATCTTCTACAGGTTTTGCTTCCTGATCGTTACTGCACGCAACCAAAAATACAGCGAGTGCAGGTAAAAGCCACCATTTTTTCATATACATTCACTCCCGTTTATCTTATTTCATGTGTTGACAGTGTAAAAGCTTATGTTAGATAAATCAATTAACTCAACTTAAACGGTCATATTAAAGAGGAAATACTACTGTAAAAATAGAATGAGTAAAGTAGGATATAAATATAAAAAGTTCCAATATTTCATGAATAACACAAGGGGAACTATTATGAAAATTATTGTGCCTTTAGATGGAACGAATATGGGGTTTAAAGTTTTACATCAAATAAACAAAGACACATTCCAAATTCTTGGAGTGTGTCTTTGTTTTTATAAGTTCATCTAATATAGTAGATTTCTAATGTTGAATTAAACACTAGGCTGCATACTATGTTTTTTATATTGACGTGCTTCATCTTTGCGTTTTTGCTGAATACGAAGAAATATATTATTTCCTAATAGTGCCGCGATGATAAATACCGTACCAATATAATCAAAAATAGTTAACTGATATCCTTGTGTATATGAAATCACCAGTGTGGTCACCGGCACGAAATTAATAAACAACAGGCCATTTAATGGAGACAAGATACGTACGCCAACATTCCAACCTACTAACGCAATAATACCTGGGAATACAATCATAAACAACATGTGTGGTGTTACCACTTGTAATGTTTCCACAGTTGGAACAGAAATATAACCTGTCAACGTCACGAAGAATACCACTATACATGCAGTTAATGTTCCGAGTAAACAGCTCAATGTAGAATAACGCAATGCGGACCATTCACTAAATCGATTTCCACCCATTGTATAAATGACCCAGCCAATTACCGCTATGAAGATCAGTAATGAAGGGACGATGTCATCTGTTGCTGTGAAGAATGTGCGTAAGTCACCTTTTGTGATCACAAGCATTACACCGACAAATGCAGTAAACACACAAGTCAGTGTAAAGCCGTGCGGTTTGTGTCTACTAATCATCCATACAATAACAATAGAAATCATCGGCATCATAGCCTCAGAAATAGACGCGACCATCGTTCCAGGTTGTCCCATTAAATCTTGCCCCCAGAAAATAAAGAGGTTATAGACAACGAATGCCATCGTTCCGAAGAACCAAAGAGATAAACCTCTCTTTTCAAATCGAAAAGCTCCCTTTCCTTCTTTAAACCATAGTATGCCGACAAGTAGTAGTGTTACCGAAACATAACGAATTAATGTGAAATAAAATGGGTCGATATTTTTGAACGCGCTATTGGCAACTGGGAACATTGCACCCCATGACACACTGGCTATAAAGCATAGAAACGCTCCCCAGATAATTTTGTTTTTCAACAGACTGAACCTCCTTGAAGTACTATCTCTAGTAAACACTATATTGGACATCACGTAAAACGAATAATAATGATGACTACTATCGATTTTATTGATATCATATAAATAACAGTACTTTACTAGGAGGCTAACTATGGAATTCAAAGACTTAGAGATATTCCAGATGGTCGCAGAGAAGGGAACGATCACGGCGGCGGCGAAAGAATTAAGCTATGTACAATCAAATATCACATCCCGTATACAGAAGCTCGAAGCTGAACTAAAGACGCCATTGTTTAATAGACATAACCGAGGGATGATCTTGACGCCAGAGGGGAAACGTCTTCTCATATATAGCGAGAAAATTTTATCGCTAACTAATGAAATGAGAAAAGTCGTGCAGAATGACAAAGAGCCTTCTGGAAAGCTCGAGCTAGGCTCTGTAGAAACTGTAATCAAATTGCCCATTATTCTATCGAGATATAATAAGAAATATAAACAAGTCGATATTTCATTATTGACAGGTGTAACAGAAGGATTGCAGTTTAAGGTTCTTAACCATCAACTTGACGGGGCTTTCATATCGGAAGGTACGATGCATCCTGACCTGGCTGTACATGATGTGCTCGAAGAAGAGCTCGTGCTACTTTCGAGTACACCCTTCCAATCGATTGACGATATTAAAGATGAGCCAATCCTTTGTTTTAGAAAGGGTTGTGGTTATCGGGCACGCTTAGAGTCATGGCTCGAAGATGAGCAATTTAAGCCAACGAAAATGATGGAGTTCGGAACATTGGAGACGATCCTTGGAAGTGTAGCAGCAGGATTAGGTGTGACATTCGTTCCAAGATCAACAGTTTCCCACCTGTTAGATCAGGGGTTAGTTTATTGCTATCATCTGCCGCCCAAATACAGCCAAATTAAAACGGTTTTTGTACGACGTGCAGATTCCTATTTGACACCTACTATTGCCAAGTTTATAAAAATTATTGATGAATTCAGAGAAGAAGCAGATGAGCAATTTCAAAAATCGACACAAATTTGACCTGCATAGCGTGTTACGTATGATACGATATAAGGTAGTTATGAATATAGAATTAGGAGTGCTACTAGATGAACTATACGAATCAAACAACACCGCCCGCAAATTTCAAAAAACGGAATTACCGTCCGGCGATTATCATTATTTCGGTCATTCTCATCGGTGCAATTGGCATCTTGGCAGGCATGCCGGGTGTAGAGAATTTCACAGCATTCGATATTACAATCTTACCTCTATTGAATGCCATATTTAACAGTTTCACTTTCATATTTCTCGTCTGTGCATTAGTGGCGATTTTGAAAAAGAATATCAAACTGCATGAACGCTTTATCTATGCAGCGTTTAGCACAACCGCTTTATTTTTAGTGACGTATGTCGCATATCACTTTTTATCGGAGTCTACACCATTTGGCGGTAGTGGTTTCTTAGCTGGATTCTATTACTTCATCCTGTTCTCACACATTGTGTTAGCTGCTGCAATCGTTCCATTAGCATTAACAAGTGTCGCAAGAGCATGGAATATGGAGATCCCGCGTCACCGCAAAATTGCACGCTGGACGATGCCTATTTGGTTATATGTTAGTTTCACCGGAGTACTTGTGTATATCTTGATTTCACCTTACTATTAAGTAATCAGATAAATAGCGTAGGGCATCAGTCAAAAGAGAGTGAACGACTGATGCTCTTTTTTACAATAGGGTAGTCTGAATAATCAAATTTAAAAGAAGGAAGTGCTACAATGAAAATACCGAACTTCATGTCAAATGAATCATTTGATGAAGTGTTTAAACAAGAATCTGATCTAATTAACGAGCAATTAACAAAAGAAATTCTTATTGCATTGGTCGGTGACGTCAATGCAGGGAAGTCATCTACACTGAATCGTCTTATGCAAAAAGATGTAGCGGAAGTGGGAGCACAACCTGGGGAAACGAAGGAAGTTAAAAAATTTTATTACACAGATAATATACTGTTTGTTGATACACCAGGCCTTGATGATATTTATCAAGAACATTCAAATGAGACGCTAAAATTTTATAATCAAGCAGATTTGATTCTTTTCTTCTTGAATGCTGCGGGTACGGTATTGTCAGATACGGAACTAAAATCATTGAATAAAATAGCCACGCTTAACAAGAAAATCATTCTCGTACTCAATAAAATAGATGCAGCTGATGATGTTCCAAGTTTAGTGAACTATGTTTTGGAGCATACTGGGTTTGCCTATCCAGTTATTCCTATTTCATCAAAGACAGGGGAGCAAATGGAATTCCTGCAAAAAGAAATTCTTCAGCAATTAAAAGATGCCAATAAAGATCTTTTACTCGCAGCAAATATGGCCGATAAGTCGTCCATTGCCAAACGATGGATTCTCGCGGCTGGTGCATCAGCCGCTGCAATCGGAGCAGTTCCCATTCCAGGTGCTGACTTTATCCCGTTGACAACATTGCAAGTGGGCCTCATGTTGAAGTTGTCTACATTATATGGAAAACCGATTACGAAAGACCATGCTAAGGAGCTTATTATTGCAACGATCGTGGGGAATGTCGGGAAAACAGCTTTCCGTCAAATTGTTAAAGTAATTCCAGGGGCAGGAATGGTCGTTGCCGCAAGTGTGGCTGGATCTATGACAGTGGCGCTAGGTTATGCAGTGAAATACATGTATGAAAATAATATGGAACTCACACCTGACACATTGAAAAAAGTATATGAAATATTTTTGAAAAAACAAAAGTAAAAAGGGGCGGAATGTATGGAGTGGTTTAACTACGCAACATTTGTGGTCGCTTTACTAGCGGGTTTGTATTCAATGGAAAGTATGAAACGAAATAAGGAATTAGAAGATCGTGTAGAGGAGTTAGAGAAGAAAAATACGTCCGAGCTGGACAAGCATCGGTTGTAGAAAGGGGAAAAGATGAAAAGAGAATGTCCGATTTGCAGGGGGAATAACTTGTGTGGTACTACAATCGAGAGTGATGAGCGTTGTTGGTGTACTAAGAAGCTCTTTCCGGAAGAAGTGTTTCGACAAATACCAGAAGAACAACTGCACAAACAGTGTATATGTGAAACGTGTTTGAACCATATCACGGAAATCGAACAGGCAAGCAAGAGGTCTATGGACCGCTAGCTTGCCTGTTTTTTTATTCGGCTTCAAATGAACGTGTAGAAAGTTCTTTCTCGTATATGAACAGTGCGTTCTTATCTTCCCGGATACGCTTTAAATACTCGATATGTCTATCGAATGTCGCTTCCTCTTCTACTTGCTCGTCAAGGAACCAGTTCAAGAAAGAAATCGTTGCGTGCTCTTTTTCTTCCCATGCCATATCCATGATTTGATAAAATGATTTTGTTACTTCTTTTTCTTGTAATAATGCCACTTCAAACGTGTGTACTAAGTTATCAAAAGAAGTAGCTGGCGCAGGTGTTTCTGTAATAATCGCACGGATCCCACGATCATTCAAATAAGTGTAAATTTTCATTGCGTGATGGCGCTCCTCTTCTACTTGTTGTAGGAAGAAGTGCGCAAATCCACTGTAATTGCGATATTCACAGTAAGATGCCATGGATAAGTAGGTTTGTGCTGCGGCGAATTCATTGTTCATTTGTTCATTTAACGCTTGTGCTAATTTTTCACTAATCATGTGGATCGCCCCTTTTCTGATAGTAATGTAACTAGCGTAATGTGTGCCATATCCGCTAACTTCAGTATACCTTTAAACGACATTCTTTGCATACTAGATATTAAATTGGATACACATAATGGTCTACTGATATACTTAAAAGAGAACTAGAAGAATACTTATACATATTTAAGAAAGAAGGTCATCACTTGAAACAGTATACGATCCCTGCTTTAGACACATCAGCTGGAGTGGAAGCGAAGGCATATGTAGATACATTGACGAAACCTATTGGAAGTTTAGGGAAACTTGAAGAAATTGTGATTACATTAGCTGAGATACAAGGTCGAAAAATACCTAGCATTAATCAATTAGGTGTAGTAGTATTCGCAGCAGATCACGGAATTGTAGAAGAAGGGATTTCCGCATTTCCGCAACTTGTTACACGTCAAATGGTAGAGAATATGGCAGTAGGTGGCGCAGCAATCAATGTATTCAGCAGACAGCAACAAGCAGAATTTTCATTGGTTGACGTGGGTGTAATAGGGGACTCATTTTCAGAACCGGTGAAAGATCGGAAGATTCGACAGGGATCTGAAAACTTTCTACGCACCGAGGCGATGACCCAGGAAGAAGTGGAAAAAGCACTGAAGATTGGTTATGAAGAAGCGATTGCACTATTTGAAAAAGGTGTGGATTGCCTAGTAGTAGGGGAAGTTGGAATCGGTAATACAACGACAAGCAGTGCTGTAGTGGCGGCTATAACAGGACTAGATCCGGCAGAACTAGTTGGTTACGGAACAGGAATATCGTCTGATCAACATCTTCATAAAATTAAAGTAGTTCGGAAGGCACTAGCTCTTCATCAACCTAATCCTTCAGACGGCTATGATGTGCTACGTAAGGTCGGTGGTCTAGAGTTGGCTGCCATGGCAGGGGCAATGCTCGCGGCTGCTTCTGAGCGCGTACCTATCATTTTAGACGGCTTTATCTCGACTGCGGCAGCTTGTGTGGCGGAAACTATAAGCCAAGGCGCAACTGGATATATGTTACTTGGTCATCAATCGATGGAACCGGGACATCAAAAGGCATTTCAATATTTAGGAAAAGAACCTGTTTTGTCCTTGTCCATGCGGCTAGGCGAAGGTACGGGGGCAGCAGTTGCATTCAGTATCATTCAATCGGCTGTTTTGATGGTCAATGAAATGGCGACCTTTGAAAGTGCTGGCGTTTCGGGGAAGAATTAATAAAAAAGGGAAGAATGAGCAGCGATGCCCATTCTTCCCTTTTTGTTATTCAGTTACTTTAACTGTTTCGACGGGTGTAATCAGTATTTCCTCGTCTTCCTCTTCATCATCAGCGGAGTTGCTAATAATGCTTGAAAGTACATGAACCCGTAAAATAATACCTTCAATACGGTTCGTTTCATCTATAACGACAAGTGGATATTTAGAATCCAGTACACGTGGAATAATATCTTGAACATATTCCTCCGGAGTAGCGGTCAATACATCGGTTGTCATCACTTCTTCTAATGTTTTTTTGTTTTTGACACCTTCGATCGCACCGTCAATTGTTACCAATCCAAGCAACTGTCGTTCGCGATTTGTAATGAAGACACTGGAAATGCCGTGCTCTTCCATATTCTTAATCGCTACATGCAAACCATCTTTGCCGTTCATGACACTTAATGGTTTTGACATGATATTCATTGCTTGTAACACTTTCGAACGGTCAATTTCGCGAGTAAAGTCAATAATATAATCGTTTGCGGGTGTTTCTAGCAACTCTTCCGGTGTACCGATTTGCTCTACGTGACCATCTTTCATAACCGCTACGCGGTCACCGATACGGAATGCTTCGTTGACATCATGCGTGATGAAGATGATAGTTTTTTGGAGGCGTGTCTGGATATCTAAAAGTTCCATTTGCATCTCTCTGCGAATGAGCGGATCAAGCGCACTGAATGGTTCGTCCATCAAAAGAATATCAGGATCATTCGTCAAAGCACGGGCAATACCTACACGTTGACGCATACCGCCTGATAATTCATCAGGATACTGATTTTCATATCCTTTCAGTCCAACCGTATCGATATGCTTTTGTGCTATATCGCGGCGTTCGCTTTTTGATAAACCTCGGATTTCCAGACCGTATTCAATGTTCTCTATAACCGTTCTATGGCTGAATAATCCAAAGTGTTGGAAGACCATTGCGATTTTCTTCTGACGGAAGAATTTCAATTGTTCTTTATTGTATTTGACAATATTCTCACCATCTACATAGATTGCGCCTGACGTAGGCTTGTTCAATAAGTTGAAGCAACGGATCAGTGTTGATTTACCACTTCCGGATAGGCCCATAATTACGAAAGTTTCACCTTCCATGATTTCCATGTTGGCGTTATAGACACCTACAGTATGTCCAGTCTTTTCGAGGATTTCCCGCTTAGAAGCCCCTTTTTCAATCATTGGAATGATTTTCTTAGGGCGAGGACCAAAGATCTTGGTGACATTTTCTACTTTGAGTTTTACGGTCATGCTGATCTCCTCCCTGTACTTTGTAGGCGGTTTGCCACTCCATTTGTTAAACGGTCAATAATAATCGCTAAGAACACGATACTGATACCCGCTTCGAATCCTAGTGAAATATTAATTTGGTTAATCGAGAATAGTACACGTTCACCCAAACCGTGAGCACCAACCATAGAACCAACAACGGCCATGGATAAAGCCATCATCGTGGTTTGGTTAATTCCTGCCATCATAGTAGGCAGTGCCTGTGGTAATTGTACTTTCATCAACATTTGGTTTCGAGAAGAACCGAATGATTCTGCTGACTCAATCACTTCAGAATCAACGTTTCGAATACCGAGTTCTGTTAGACGGATAACTGGTGGTAACGCGTAAATGATGGTCGCAATAATTGCGGGAACGTTCCCAAGAGGGAAGAAGAATATTACAGGTATCAAGTAGACAAAAGTAGGCATCGTCTGCATAGCATCCAATAGAGGACGCATGATGACAGAAAATGTTTTGCTAAATGCCATCAAGATACCGACCGGAATACCGATTGCTAGGGATAGAACAACAGAAATGACGATAATAGCAACTGTTGTCATCGTATCTTCCCATAAATTAAAGGAACCAATCAAAAAGATAAAGGCGGCAAACATGATACCATTTAAAATGGAGTTTAAATACCAACCAAGTAGGAAAACAATAATCATAATGGCCCACCAAGGTGTTGCGAGTAAAGCGGTTTCAATCGTTCGGATAGTAGTGGAAGCAATAGTGAAGATAAAATCAAATAACCAACCAAAGTTCATTGCAAGAAAATCAATAAACTTCTCCACATAATCTCCTATAGGTATTCTAACGTTAGGGAATTCATTCATAGGCAGTAAGCTAGGACGTACTAGCTTGTCCCTCTCTTTCTCTACTTTTAGTATTAGTGCAAATTAAAAAGGGTGGAGCGGAAAGCGTCCACCCCGTAAATCTATGAAGTATTACAGTGCTGCTCTTACTTTCTCAGCAACATCTTCAGGCACCCATGAAGTCCAAAGTTCTTCATTTTCTTTCATGAACCATTTTGCAGTATCTTCTGGACTCGCTTCATTATCACCCATATACTCTAATGCTTCTTCTGTTAATGCACTGCTAGTTTCGTAATGGCTTAAGAACTCTACTACTTCAGGAGCTTGTGTTTTCAAGTCTTTGTGAACGCTGACGAAAACATCATTCGGAGGGAATGTGCCAGACTTGTCTTTATCCCAAGCCTCTTGATCAAATGGCTCGTCTTCAAGAAGAGTTAAATCGTATGTTGCAGTCACCCAAGTAGGGGACCAGTAATATCCAACCCAAGGCTCACCTTTTTTATATGCACTAGCTAAGTCCGCTACGATAGATGAGTCTGAACCTGGAGCTAAATACGTAAACTTTTCATTTAATCCATAAGTAGTTAACTTTTCATCTAAGTGTTTACTAACTATCCAGCTAGATGGTGCACCGATGATCCGTCCTTTATCCTTGTTTTCAGGATCTCTGAATAGTTCGGGATACTTTTCTAAGTCTTTAATAGTTTTCAAATCTGGAGCTACTGCTTCAATATTGCGCTCTGGATCGCCTTTAATAACGTATGTAGGAACATACAGGCCTTGTGAGTTATCGTCGAAGTTTGTCGAAACGGATTCAATGTCTCCGCTGTCAATTGCGTTTGTATACGCATCACCCAAGTTATCAGACCAAACTTCCGTATACACTTGTAGATCACCTTGCTGCAACGCTTGCAATGTTGCAGAAGAAGTACCATTTACTATCTCCGTGTCATAGCCATAGCCTTCTTCTAATATAATTTGTGCAATGCCGTTGTGGATACGAATACTATCCCATCCTGCATCTGCCAGTTTAATTGTACTAATTGAATCTTTGCTGTCACTATTACCGCACGCTGTTAATAGTAGTAATGTAAAGACAGATAAAAACAACATAATCCTTCTCAAAAAATCAAACCCTTTCTTTTTTATATTTTTTCATCACGAAATGCTGTTTTTTGCTCAGATCTCTTAAAATCAGACATAAGATATAATGTGCAGATAGTTCAAGAGATCAAGGAAAAACCATCATTTTTCTCGTGGTACTATTAAACGAGTTTACAGGATAATTAAATTAATATCAATTTAATTATTTAGAAAACTATTGATTACATGCGCTTTTAAAGAGATGTTTAGCTGTTTTTTTGTAATGAAAAAAGTAAACAGTGTTCGATGGATCATGGTGGGTGAACGGAGGTGCTAGCCTATAAGGGGTATAGGGTCAGGCTTTGTCGAATAAAGGAGACAAATGATAATTTATAGTATGCTGACTGTGTATAAAAAAGGGAAATTTATCATACAATATGTTTATTTATGCACTTCGGACAAATCTTTGTAACAGTTTATAAGGAATTGTCCTGATTTTTTGATTTTGCTTTTAAGAAAATGATATAGTTATATGTATCAATGGAAAAAATATTTAAATGTAACGTAAAAGGAGAACGGACCCATATGACGAAAGAAGCCCATATTGTTTCGAGTACGACTCAAAGCCGCTCGGCGTCTACCTTCTTCTCGGATATTAAATCATTAGTTAAAGGACCTGTACTCATCGCGAATATATTTCCGGTTTTTACGGGGTTTTGGTTGGCACTATATTTTTCAGGTATGACACTCACCGGTAACTGGGGTGTGTTTCTGCTAACCATGATAGGTAGCGCCTTTCTTGTTGCAGGTGCGCTTGTAATGAATAACTGGTTTGATTCTGATATTGATACGGTGATGGAAAGAACAAAAAACCGTCCGACTGTGACTGGTAATTTTGCTTTAAAAACCGTATTAAATATTGGTTTGATATTATCGGGAATTGGAATGTTATTATTATTATTCACTACATTAGAAGCGGCGATTTATGCATTTATCGGATGGTTTACGTATGTAATACCCTATACCATGTGGTCTAAACGCAAATATACTTTAAATACGGTCATAGGCAGTGTGTCAGGTGCAGTTACCCCTCTCATTGGGTGGGCAGCTATAATGCCGGCGGATCATGTTGTACCGATTGTTTTGGTCGCTATACTATTTATTTGGCAAATGCCTCATACATTTGCGATCGCTATGAAGAAGTACAAAGATTATAGTGCGGCTAATGTAGCGATGTTGCCTGTCGTTTATGGCTTTAATTTCACTAAACGCCAAATGCTCGTGTATGTACTATGTTTATTGCCGTTACCATTTTTATTAACAATGTTCGGCACTACATTCATTTTCATCGCGACATTGATGAACCTTGGATATATTGCGGCTAGTATCTACGGGTTTTATGCAAAAGATGATTATAAGTGGGCTAACTTCATGTTCTTATACTCAGTCAATTACATGACGTTATTATTTGGCATGATGATTCTTTGGACTTTTTAAACCATACGAAAAGACTTCCTTTCGCACGACGTGAAAGAGAAGTCTTTTTTATGTTAGAATTATTGAGAAGTTTGAAAAGTCAGGATTAAATAATTCAATATATGACAATGAATAGTAGATTTTGGGAGGCGCTTTAATGAATGAGCAAGTACAGTTACTGAAGCCGAAATTGGATGAAGTGTTTGCGCATTTGCATAGTCATCCGGAAGTGAGTTGGAAAGAAACAAAAACAACGGCATATTTGAAGGAATATCTTGAGCGTGAAGGATTTAATGTACATGTATTCGACGGAATAACAGGTTTATCTGTGACGATCGGTGAAGGTAAGCCGGTAGTCGGATTACGAGTAGATATAGATGCATTGTGGCAAGAAGTGGACGGTGTCTATCGAGCGAATCACTCATGCGGACATGATGGACATATGACAATGGGAATTGGCGCGTTGCTTATGGCTAAAGAACGCGGAATACCTCAAAAAGGAACATTAAAAGTATTCTTCCAACCTGCAGAAGAGAAAGGGAAAGGCGCACTAGCTGTTCTTGAACAAGGGCTGATCGATGATATCGATTACTTATATGGCGTTCATCTACGGGCTGAAGATGAAATGGCTGACGGTTGCTCCGCTGCCTCACTGCGTCACGGTGCAGCTAAAATGATTAGTGGAACGATAAAAGGAACGGAAGCACATGGCGCAAGACCGCATCAAGGAAAGAATGCCATTGAGGTTGGAGCTTCGTTAGTGGGAGGTTTACAGTCCGTTCATTGTAATCCAATGGTTTCTCATACAGCGAAGATGACGATGTTCCAAGCGGGAGGCGAATCTGCGAATATTATACCGGGAAATGCAAAATTCAGTTTGGATTTACGCGCACAGGAAAATGATGTGATGGATGAATTATACGAAAAGGTAGAACGTGTAATTCAAGCGATAAGAAATCAATACGATGTAGAAATCAACTATGAAGTAATGGCAGAAATGGTCGCAGCGGAAGTAAATTCTGAGGCAGAAGATCTAATGTATCAGGCGATTGCTAAAGTAGTGGGTGAAGAGAAGACTACACGTACCGTTGTAACACCTGGAGGAGAAGATTTCCACTTTTATTCTGTAAAACGCCCCACTGTCAAAAGTACAATGCTAGGTTTGGGGTGTGGCTTAACGCCAGGACTTCACCATCCGCAAATGACATTTAATCAAGACGCGCTGGCAACGGGAGTTGAAATTTTGACTACTGCCATCGAATTAACATTCCAATCTAAAAAATAGAAGGTGCCAGTATGATGAAGGATTTAGAGGTCAGAAAAGTGACGGCTATCGCAGATATTCATTCCATGCAAATGCTTGAGAAACAAATTTGGGGAATGGAACCAATCCCTGTCCATCAGACCATTACAGCGGTCAAAAATGGTGGATTGATTGTTGGGGCGTTTCTAGAAGAGCGAATGATCGGCTATTCTTATAGTTTTGCAGGTTATTCGAATGGCCAAATATATTTGTGCTCTCATATGCTTGCGGTTGATGAAGAATTTCAGATGAGAGGTATTGGCAAGTTGTTAAAAGAAGAGCAACTACGTCTTGCGCGCGAAATGGGCTATCGGTTAATCGTCTGGACATTTGATCCTCTTGAAAGTCGCAACGCCTACTTGAATACTTCAAAATTATACGGTGTGTGTTATGACTATATAGTGGATTGCTATGGGAAAATGGACGATGGGTTAAACAAAGGCTTGCCGACTGATCGTTTTCAAGTTGCCTGGTGGATTGATAGTCCGCGTGTGTTGGAGAAATGGCAACCTAATCTTGAATATAGTCGTCCCTTTCCAATTCACTTGAGTGATGAGGCGCACCCGGTCATACAATTGCCAGAAACGAATGAATGGTTACAGGCGGAAGCGATAGAAGTACCAGTTCCTAAACATATTCAATTGATCAAGCAAGAAGATCCGTCATTGTCTTATGAATGGCGAATGAAGACGAGAACTATATTTCAGCAACTGAGTGGCGAAGGATTTGCTTTGATTGATGTATGCAGAACAGAAGAATCTGTACAATACTATCGGTTCTGCAAGAAATCCATTATTCCGTTGCAAAATTAAAGGAGCTTATCCAATGAAAATTAATTCGGTTACACTTCGTAGAATGAACATGACGATGAAACATCCGTTTACTACAAGTTTCGGAACGATTCAGAAGAAAGACTTTCTGTTGGCGACTGTCGCAGACGCGGATGGTCATGAGGGATGGGGAGAGTCTGTCGCGTTTACGGCACCTTGGTATAGTGAAGAGACGACAGAAACGACGATTCATATGCTGCGCGATTTCTTGATTCCAGCAGTACTTGGCAAAACTATTACACATCCCGATGAAGTAAGTGGCTTATTTGGACATATCCGCAAAAATAATATGGCTAAAGCAACAATTGAAGGGGCGATATGGGATGTATATGCGAAGCATCAACATATGACGCTCGCCGCAGCACTCGGAGGGAAACGTCAACGTATTGAAGTCGGTATCAGCATTGGAATTGAAGAAAATGTTGAAGATTTATTGGCCAATATTACAGACTTTATAGAAGAAGGATATAAGCGCATTAAAGTGAAAATTAAACCGGGGTATGATGTGGAAGTGATTCGCGCCATTCGACAAGCCTATCCTGATGTACCATTAATGGCGGATGCGAACTCGGCTTATTCGCTAGACGATGTAGAGTTGTTGAAAGAACTGGACCAGTTTAATTTGATGATGATTGAGCAACCACTCGCTTCCGATGATATTATCGATCACGCAACACTGCAAAAACAAATTAAGACACCGATTTGTCTGGATGAAAGCATTCATTCGTTGGAAGATACACGTAAAGCTATCGAATTGGGTAGTTGTAGAATTATTAATGTGAAAATTGGTAGAGTGGGTGGCTTATCAGAAGCGAAGAAAATCCATGATTATTGTGCAACAAAAGGTATCGATGTATGGTGTGGCGGCATGCTGGAATCGGGTATTGGCCGAGCGCAAAACATCGCCTTGACGACATTACCTAATTTCACGTTGCCAGGCGATACAGCAGGGTCTTCACGTTATTGGGAACAAGATATTATTACACCAGAAGTAGTGGCTACTGAAGGTTATATTACAGTTCCGACCGAAGATGGTATAGGGTATATTCCTAACATGGAAGCAGTGGAACAATTTACAGTCGACAAATGGGTATTTTTATCTGAATAATTATTCAGCTGTTGTTATTTAGTCATCATATGTGCTAGACTCTTAATTAATCGAATATGTTTCCTTCGGGGCAGGGCGTAATTCCCTACCGACGGTGATGAGCTTACAGGCTCTTAGTCCGTGACCCGGATGCTTTATATAAAGCAGAAGGTGGATTTGGTGAAACTCCAAAGCCGACAGTTAAAGTCTGGATGAGAGAAGGAACAGTGCGTATATACTACATGTAATGAATTTTTCATTACTGTTTATAACGTTTATTTAGTCATGGTTACAAGCCCCGCATAGTCTTTTGCGGGGCTTTTTGTATGTAGAATTGTCACTAGAGGAATACCGTAAGTGGAGTGTTGCTCAATGAATCAGAATCATATGGAAATGGCTTTGCAACTCGCAGAAAATGTGGCAGGTCAAACCTCTCCTAACCCTCCAGTAGGTGCAGTCATCGTAAAAGATGGCCGAATTATTGGAATGGGTGCACATTTACAAGCGGGAGAGCGCCATGCAGAACGAGTCGCACTTGATATGGCGGGAGCAAATGCAACGGGTGCTGATTTGTTTGTAACGCTGGAACCTTGTTCACACACTGGTAAAACTTCACCTTGTGCTGATGCCGTTATTCAAGCGGGTATCAAACGTGTCTTCATCGCAACAACGGATCCGAATCCGCTTGTAGCAGGTAAGGGCATTGCAAAACTTCGTGAGGCAGGAGTAGAAGTAACCGAATCGGTTTCCGTTGAACTTGCTAAAAAACTATACGAACCATTTTTTCATTTTATTAAAACTAAAACACCTCATGTGACAATGAAAACAGCTATGACGATAGACGGTAAGATTGCGACTTCAAAAGGAGATAGTAAGTGGGTGACGAGTGAGCAAGCACGACTCGATGTCCATCAGCTTCGCCATACGCAAGATGCAATTTTAGTAGGTGTGCAAACGCTTCTTCATGATAATCCTCTTCTCACCACCAGACTGCCCCTAGGTGGACAACATCCTATTCGAGTTATTTTAGATACATCTTTACGAACGCCGGAATCTAGCCAGATCATTCAAAATGCAGAAGCACCGACGTGGATTTTTTGCGGAAAATATGCGGAATTATCACGTGAAAAGTTACTCAAGAAACCGCATGTCCAGATTATCCGAATGCAGAAACCTCAACTAATTGTAGAGGATATTCTACTAGAGCTAGGAAGACGTAGTGTCATGACGTTGCTCGTAGAAGGTGGGGCGGCTATTAATGCTTCATTCGTAAAAGCGCGAGCCGTGCAGAAAGTCATTTGCTATGTAGCGCCCAAATTACTTGGTGGAATTGGATCTTTGACACCGATTAGTGGACTGGACCCCCTATTGATGAGTGAGGCTCTTCCATTAACATTTGAAAGTGTGGAAATGATGGGTCCGGACATTAAAATCACAGCTGTACTGAAAGAGAGTGATTGAACAGTGTTTACAGGAATAATTGAAGAGATTGGTTTAGTTCAGCAAATACAACCTGGCGCTCAATCTATGACTCTAACGATCTCTGCATCTCTTGTATTGACAGATGTGAGAGTTGGAGACAGCATCGCGGTCAATGGTGTCTGTTTAACGGTAAAGAGCTTTTCAAAAGATCGGTTTGCGGCGGACGTTATGCCTGAAACCGTATCCTCTACATCCTTACGACAATTAGCAACGGGAAGTCCTGTGAACCTAGAGCGAGCACTCGCAGCAAATGGCAGATTGGGTGGACATTTTGTCACGGGACATGTAGATGGAATAGCTACAATCCGTGACAAGCGAACTGTTGATAATGCGTTATATATACGCTTGTCCTTGCCGCAAGGATATAATCCCTATTTATTACATAAAGGCTCAATCGCGTTGGATGGTACTTCATTGACGATCTTCGAAGTGAAAGATACGGATATAACGATTTCGTTAATTCCGCACTCACAGGAAATGACCGTCATTGCGAAAAAGCAAGTAGGGGATATAGTCAATTTCGAATGCGATATGCTCGCTAAATATGTTGAGAACATGTTGCGAAAAAGATTAGATACAGATCAAACGATGTCGAAAGACTTTTTACAACAACACGGATTTATGTGAAGGAGTGAATGAAGATGTTTCATACAATCGAAGATGCGTTAGAAGATTTACGTCAAGGTAAAGTTGTCATCGTGGTGGATGATGAAGACCGAGAGAATGAAGGGGATTTCGTGGCATTGGCCGACAAGGTTACACCTGAAATTATCAACTTCATGGCAACAAAAGGTCGAGGCTTGATTTGTGTACCCGTAACAGAACAAAAAGCAAGACAACTAGGTTTGCAAATGATGACCGATAATAATACAGATTCACATGGTACTGCGTTCACGATTAGTGTCGATCACAACTCTACACATACTGGAATCAGTGCGTTTGAACGAGCAGATACAATCGTTAAAATGATGGAACCGAATGCAACAGCAGGCGAATTCAAACGTCCAGGGCATATATTTCCACTTGTAGCGAAGTCAGGTGGTGTACTAGAACGTACAGGACATACTGAAGCTGCAGTGGATTTGGCACGACTGGCAGGCAGCGCGTCGGCCGGTGTGATTTGTGAAATCATGAGTGAGGACGGAACGATGGCGCGTGTACTGGAGTTACGTCAGATGGCGGAAGAGCTAGATTTGAAACTAATTACTATTCAAGACCTCATTCATTATCGTCTACAACGAGAGCAATTAGTCATTCGTGAAGCAGAGATTAAGCTGCCTACAGATTATGGCGATTTCCGGTTGGTCGGCTATACCGAAACTATGACAGGCAAAGAACATGTTGCATTAGTAAAAGGCGACGTTACGACAGAAGAGCCGGTCTTAGTGAGAGTTCATTCAGAATGTTTAACAGGTGACGTTTTTGGATCATGCCGTTGTGACTGTGGTCCCCAACTGCAAGCTGCTCTTTCTCAAATTGAAGAAGAAGGGCGCGGTGTATTGTTGTATATGCGACAAGAGGGCAGAGGAATAGGTTTGATCAATAAACTAAAAGCCTATGAACTGCAAGAACAAGGCTATGACACGGTAGAAGCGAATGAAAAACTCGGTTTTGCTGCTGATTTACGTGATTACGGTATCGGTGCACAAATTCTACGGGAACTCGGTATTACGCAAATGCGTTTGTTAACGAATAATCCAAAGAAAATCGCCGGTTTAAAAGGGTATGAATTAGAAGTGGTTGAACGCGTCGCAATCCAACTACCGTTTAATAAAGCGAACGAAAAGTACTTACACACAAAGGCGGAAAAACTAGGTCATTTATTAACTTTATGAGGAGAGATGAAAATGGGTAATTTATTCGAAGGACATTTAGTAGGTACGGGTTTAAAGGTAGGCATCGTCGTTGGACGGTTTAATGAGTTCATTACAGGGAAGTTACTTTCAGGTGCACAGGACGCGTTCAAACGTCATGGTGTAGACGAGGCAGATGTAGACATAGCATGGGTGCCAGGCGCATTTGAAATCTCATTGATCGCAAAGAAAATGGCGGATTCAAAAAAGTATGATGCAGTCATTACACTAGGCACGGTCATCCGTGGTGCGACTCCTCATTTTGACTTTGTTTGTAATGAAGTGGCAAAAGGTGTTTCACAAGCTGGCATGCAATCGGGTGTCCCGGTAATCTTCGGCGTACTCACAACGGATACGATTGAGCAATCAATCGAGCGTGCAGGGACTAAGGCGGGGAACAAAGGCTGGGACGCAGCAGTGTCTGCTATTGAGATGGCGAACTTGGCGAAACAGTTTGACTGATTAGTGAGTAGAAATAAAAAAGGATGTTCCTGAAGTTACTAACTTCATGGGGCATCCTTTTTTTGTGTTGTTAAGTTTAGAAGTATGTTTAAGTTTAAAAGCGAGTGCTTGGGAAGGGTTAGTGAGTTTGTGTGTGCGAAGGGATGAAAGCTCCAGCTGGCGGACGCTTTTCCATGGGCTCGCGGTGAGCCAACCAGGTCGCTAGCTCCCTTTTGGTTGTCTCACCGCGGGCCCTCCAGAACGCGTCCCCTCCGAAGCGCAAAATCCCTTTCGAACACCAATGCCAGCTACTCTTTAAGTAAACTCTCCATGAAAAAACTATCTAAGAAACCAGTATAGTTTCTTAGACAGTTCTAAATTCATTATTTTACCCCAACTACGCCTAGCTTTTCACGTGCTTGTACAGTAGCAACCACCATATTCTTTAACGCGGCAATTGTCTCTTCGCGCTTTCTCGTCTTCAAACCACAATCTGGATTGATCCAAAACTGGTTAGGCTCTAGGACTTCAAGACCTTTATTGATAATTTCTGTCATCTCTTCGACTGCAGGGACGCGTGGGCTATGGATGTCATAGACGCCTAGACCGATTCCTTTATCGTAATGGTACTCATTGAAAGCCTCGACCAAGTCGCCGTGACTACGAGAAGTTTCGATAGAGATTACGTCTGCATCAAGTGCGCTAATCGCTTCGATAAAGTCGTTGAAATCACAATAGCACATATGCGTATGAACTTGTGTCGTATCCTCCACTGAAGCAGTAGATACGCGGAATGCATTAACAGCCCAATCTAGATAGTGTTTCCATTCTGTTTTCTTCAATGGTAGACCTTCGCGAAGTGCTGGCTCGTCGACTTGGATCATATGAATACCAGCTGCCTCAAGCGCTTCGATTTCCTTACGCAAAGCAAGTGCGATTTGGTTTGTCACTTCTTCTCTGGACAAGTCATCACGAACGAATGACCAATTTAAAATGGTTACAGGCCCTGTAAGCATTCCTTTTACTTCATGATCAGTAAGAGATTTCGCGTAAACAGATTCTTCAACAGTCATTGGCTTCGTGAACGCAACATCTCCAAAGATAATTGGTGGCTTAACACAACGTGAACCGTAGGATTGTACCCATGCTTTTTCAGTAAAGACAAAGCCGTCTAACTTTTCACCGAAATATTCCACCATGTCCGTACGTTCAAATTCACCATGCACCAAGACATCAAGTCCCAAGTCCTCTTGAATATCAATCCATTCTTTAATTTCAGCATGAACGAAGTCTTTGTATTGCTGATTCGTAATTTCGCCTTTTCTCCATTTATTCCGTGTAGCCCGTACTTCTGGTGTTTGTGGGAAACTACCGATTGTAGTAGTGGGAAGGAGCGGCAATTGGAATTTTTCCTGTTGCTTTACTTTACGCTCCGCAAATGGAAGATTCCGCTTACTATCAGAAAGTAGACTTCCGGAAGTCGCTTCACGGACTTCTTTATTATTGCGTGCGGGAAGGGCGTTAAATGCAGTCAATGCTGCTTCACTGTTTTCAAATACATTAGTGAATTTTTCTTTTCCGTATTGTAGAGCTGTTTGAATAGCTTTTATTTCTTGCAACTTCTCGTCGGCGAATGCTAATGCGTTCAAGATAGTTGGATCTAGTTTCTGTTCCGAGCGAGTCGTCACAGGTGAGTGGAGCAAGCTGCATGAAGGTTGAATCCACAATTTATCAAGTGAGACTTGCTGATGGATAGTTTCAGCCAATGTTAGTTTTTCATGTAAATTTGATCGCCATACGTTTCGTCCATCTATAATCCCTGCTGCAAGCACTTTGTCTCCAGGGAAACCATATTGCTTCAGATTTTCCAGATTTTTCTCGAGCCCGTGGACGAAATCGAGCCCGATAGCTGCAACTGGTAACGCGATTGTTTCTGTATAATGTTCTACTGAATCGAAATATGTCTGTAGAAGAATGTTCAGTCCGCTCAGATTCTTCGTCAGCTGTGAATAAATTTCTGTAACGGTCTTCATTTCATCTGAGCTAATCGATGTACATAGAATAGGCTCGTCGATTTGAACCCATTGTACACCTTCATCCTGTAATTCCTTTAGTACTCTTTGATAAAGTGGAATCAGTTGTAGGATGATGGATGGTACATCTTTATCTTCAAACCCTTTAGATAATTTAAGTAATGTATAGGGGCCAAGTAGAACAGGTTTACCTTCAATACCTAGTTCTTTCTTTGCTTCACGATATGCAGCTAGTGGTTTGTTTTCAGTCAGTTCAAAACGCTGACGTTCGTATTCTGGCACGATATAGTGATAGTTCGTATTGAACCATTTTGTCATTTCGGAAGCGACTGCCTCGTCATTACCGCGAGCCATCGAAAAGTATGTCGAAGTAGAAACTTGTCCGCCTTTCCAGTTATAACGTGAAGGAATAATTCCGAACATCGCAGACGTATCCAGTACGCGATCGTACAATGTAAAGTCGCCTACAGCAATGACATCAACCCCAGCATCTTGCTGTTTCTTCAAGTTCGCTAAGCGAATCTCTTTCGTTGTTTGAAGAAGCTCATCTTCTGAAATCTTCTTTGCCCAAAATGCCTCAAGTGCACGTTTCCATTCACGATTTTCACCTATTACGGGATAGCCCGCTATACTGCTTTTTACCATGGATAATTTCCCCCTTAAAATTTTTTGCAATAAAAAAACATTTCTAGGGGAAATGTTAGAAATGCGAGTACATATAAAATAACATGCTATAAATAACATGCGTTTATAGACTGCGTCTGTCTAACACTTCCCTATTCACCGTAGGATTAAGCGTCATGAAAAATAGGCAGGTGTCTGGCTGGACGCATCAGCGTCTTCACAGTGGCGGGACCGCTCCGAGGAAAGGATTCCCTTTTAAGAAATGAAAGTATTTTCATTCCACCTACTTTTCAAACTATTCAATTCAGATGATTGTCTCTAAAGCTATCACATGCAAAATAGTGTGTCAACTTGCTATCAGAATTTAATCAAGGATACTTTTTTTAAAAAATAGTGGACTTAAATAATGAAACGGAATAGTAGCTCTACTGTTATATAACTGTTGAAAATAGCGCGTGTCAAATCCAAATAGCTATGATGTGAAAATTTTCACAATTCAGTTGAAAGTAAACTAGACTTTAGGTATGATATGTACTAACACGTCTTCAATCGAAGAAGTCATTCGTCTTTTATGTGTCGATTTTTGATCGACAGGCTATGGGGTGTTGCCGAATACTAGACGATGATAGGTGTTCATCGCTATATGTTATACAACAGAATAGCGCAAAAAATATTAAGGGGTGGCTTTTATCCATGACAAACTATGAAAAAGTAGGTAAATTGCAAGTCGCAACAGAACTATATAACTTCGTTAAAGAAGAAGTTCTTCCGGGCTTAGAAATTCAAAATGAACAATTTTGGACAAACTTTGATTCGCTCATTCATGAACTTACTCCTGAAAACAAAGCGCTATTAGAAAAACGCGATGAATTGCAAAAGACCATTAGCGAATGGCACCAAAATAATAAAGGCGAGATTGATTTCGCTAAATATAAAGAGTTTTTACAAGAGATTGGCTATTTAGAGCCAGTTCCTGAAGACTTCAAAGTGACAACAGCTAACGTTGACAATGAAGTCGCAAACCAAGCAGGCTCACAATTGGTAGTACCGATTGATAATGCTCGTTATGCATTAAATGCAGCGAATGCTAGATGGGGAAGTCTGTACGATGCACTTTACGGATCGAATGTAATTAGTGATGAAGCGGGTGCTGAAGCTGGTGTTCAATACAATCCGATTCGTGGACAGAAGGTTATTGATTTTGCGAAGAACTTATTAGATCAAGCAGCGCCTTTAGCTGAGGGTTCTCATGCAGAGGTAACAGCTTATAAAATTGTAGAAGGCAAACTTCAAATGAAGCTTGAAAGCGGTAACACAGCTCTATTGCAAGATGAGTCCAAGTTCGTTGGATATAACGGCAGTGAAGACGCGCCGACTGCTGTATTGTTAGTGAATAATGGATTGCATATCGAAATCGCAATCGACAAGAATAATCCAATCGGTAAAAGTGATAAAGCGGGCGTGAAAGATCTAGTACTTGAAGCGGCACTCTCTACGTTGATGGACTGTGAAGATTCGATTGCCGCAGTGGATGCTGAAGATAAAGTTGGCGTATACCGTAACTGGCTTGGTCTAATGAAGGGTGACTTGGAATCTACATTCAAACGCGGTAGTAAAGCAGTTACAAGAAAACTAAATGCCGATCGTACGTATACTGGTGGTGATGGCAAGCAGTTGACGCTGCGTGGTCGTTCATTGATGTTCGTACGTAACGTAGGTCACTTAATGACTAACAATGCGATCCTCGACGAAAATGGCAACGAAGTACCTGAAGGCATCTTGGACGGTGTTCTTACATCTTTGATTGCTACGCATAACTTTAAAGAAAACGCAGAGTTTAAAAACTCGCTTCACAACTCCATTTACATCGTAAAGCCGAAAATGCATAGTCCAGCTGAGGCGGCATTTGCAAACAAACTATTTGATCGTATTGAAGATCTACTAGGTGTTGAGCGCAATACGATTAAAATTGGGGTTATGGATGAAGAGCGCAGAATGTCACTGAATCTGAAATCTGCAATTAATGAAGTGAAAGAGCGTATTGCATTTATCAATACTGGATTCCTTGACCGTACAGGTGACGAAATCCATACATCTATGGAAGCAGGCCCAGTCATTCGCAAAGCGGATATGAAGACATCTAACTGGCTATCTTCTTATGAATCTGCAAACGTGGCAGTAGGAATTGGAGCGGGTCTACCTGGACACGCGCAAATTGGTAAAGGAATGTGGGCTATGCCTGACTTAATGGCTGCGATGCTTGAACAGAAAATCGCTCATCCAAAAGCGGGAGCGAGCACTGCATGGGTTCCATCACCAACAGCTGCCATTTTGCATGCATTGCATTACCATGAAGTAAATGTTAAAGAAGTACAAGCCGGAATCGATAGTTCAATCGATTACCGCGATGGTATCCTTGATATTCCATTGGCACCTAATGCGGACTGGTCTGTTGAAGAAGTACAATCGGAACTAGATAACAACGCACAAGGAATCCTAGGTTATGTAGTTCGCTGGATCGACCAAGGAGTAGGGTGTTCAACAGTTCCTGATATCAATGATGTCGGATTAATGGAAGACCGTGCGACATTACGAATTTCGAGTCAGCACATTGCAAACTGGTTACGTCATGGCGTTTGTACGAAAGAACAGGTCCAAGAAACTTTGGAGCGAATGGCAAAAGTAGTGGATCAGCAAAACGCGGATGATGAATTGTATCAGCCGATGGCACCGAACTATGATGATTCCATCGCGTTCCAAGCGGCATGTGACCTGATCTTTAAAGGAGCAGAACAGCCGAGTGGATATACGGAGCCAATCTTGCATGCTCGACGTATTGAAGCTAAAGCAAAAGCAAAACAAAAAGCGACAGTACAAAACTAATAACCATTCCAAACCGTCTCTCTTTCACTAACGAAAGAGAGACGGTTTTTTTATGTAATTAAACAAAGATGGATATTTTTCTAATAAATCTGTAAACATGCTATACTAGCAGGAATATAGAAAAGGGGATGAATAAAACGTGTTGCAAACAAATCAAACGGTTTTCGTACTAGTAGATGTACAAGGAAAGCTCGCACAAATTGTCAATGAAAGTAAGGAATTGCATGATAACCTGGAAAAACTGATTAAAGGATTACAAGTATTGGATGTGCCAATTCTATGGCTAGAACAATACCCTGATGGTCTAGGGCCGACTACTGAATCGTTATCGAACTTGCTTGAAGGCCAGCAACCGATTGCAAAAATGACATTCAGCGCAATGGGCAATGAAGAATTTGTTAATCGACTGGAGAAGCTGGGGAGAAAGCAAGTATTAATTGCGGGAATTGAAACGCATATTTGCGTTTACATGACAGCGGCTGATCTTGTGAAGCATGGCTATGAAGTAGAAGTAGTAGTAGATGCAGTCACTTCCAGAACAGAAGCTAATAAAATGATCGGCTTGCAAAAGATGAAACATCTTGGTGTCTCAGGTACTTGTGTGGAAACAGCATTGTATGAGTTGCTTGGTCAGGCAGGGACAGATGAATTTAAGCAAGTGTTAAAAGTAATTAAGTAAATTCAAATAGAAAAAGCGAAATGCCAGTTTTGGCATTTCGCTTTTTATTATTCCCATTGTTCTCGCTGTAAATCTTCCGCGATAAGTTGTAAATCATCAGCGGTTATAGACAATAACTCATAGTTGGTTGTCTCGGCTAGTTGTACCGCCATTTTTTTAAGGAACTTCGGTGAACCTTCATTTTCTTCATCATATAGGAGTAACAAAGCATCCGAATTTCGAAGTAGAAACTTATTTTTCTCTACAAATTGCCAAGGTGCTTCATACGGTTTGTTAGTCAGGCTTACCGAATAATCTGCAAGTGATATGATTTGTTCATATGTTTCTTGCTTTATTTCATTCCATTTCGACTGTTGATCAAGAAATGGTGTAATGACCGCGTATTGTAAATTCGGGTAGTCTTCTTGCAATTCCCACACACATTCAATAATCCACGTTTCCACTCCGAGCTGTCCACTGACTATAACCCATTCAAGTCCTTGGTCTAGAAGAGATAGCAATTGATCTGTTAACGCTTTTTTGATGATAGGAATACCCTTATGGTCTTCATTGAAAATACCTAATTCATGGGCTTTATAACCGCTCACGAGTAGACGTTTAATCATTGTTGCCCACTAATTGCTGCCTGCGCGAGCTTTGTAATTGTCATGTCATCCATCGGCGGATTGTGAAGACCAGCCCGCACATCACGATAATATCGTTGAAGAGGATTCGACATTTCCAAACTTTTTGCGCCTACAATCCTCATTGCTAAGTTAACAATTTCTATCGCACTATTCGTTACAATGGATTTAGCTACCCCAAGTTCATTTTGTAAATGAACTCGACGAGCAGGATCATCATAAATTCTCGCGATATCATAAAGTAAATGACGTGCTTTAATCAACTCTAAATCCATCTTCCCAATTTGTGTTTGAATACTGAAAAGGGAAGCAATGGGCTCATTGAGGCTGTTTGGCTGATAAGTTGATGCAAAGTGTACTGCGTAATCACGTGCCGCTTGGGCAATTCCCATGTAACATGCGGGAATATGAAGAAGCCAGCCGTTTTGGTTGTTGCCACGCGGTGCTTCATTTACTTCAACTAACTGATCATCCGTTGCTACCACTTGATCTAGTACAAGTGTCTGACTTTCTGTACCGCGCATGGAAATCATATGCCAAGTATCTCTGATGGAAAGTCCCGCTGTATCACTTGGTAACAAGAAAAAACCAGTTTTTTGTTTTTCTTCAATCCAAACAGACACGAGGATATGGGTAAGGGCAGGTGCCATAGTCGTAAATGTCTTTTCGCCTGAAATCATCCATCCGTTATTAGTGCGTACAGCTGTTGTTTGTGGTCGACCACCACGTGTAGGGCTACCGGTTTGCGCTTCAGTGACGGAACGATTCACAAGGGCACCTTGCTGAATTGCCTCACTGAACTGAGCTAATTGTTCTTCCGTCCACTTGCGATTCTCATATAGTTCCCCAACGACTCCTTGATGCCAACCAATGGCAAGAGCGGTAGCACTATCGAAACGAGCAATAGTCTCCTGGAAGAGCACCATGTCCGTTACTGTGGTACCCGCACCCCCGAACTCTTTAGGTAGAGTTAGTGTCGTATAGCCCATTTTGATGAGCTTTTCTATATTCTCTAATGGGAATTTTGAGAGCTCATCCGATCGTTCTGAAAAGCTGCTGAAAAACGGACCTGCCTCAGTCAATTCATTGACCCATCGGCGTTGAAAGTCCGTTGTGATAAAAAGTTCTGTTGACACGAGTAACACATCCTAACCACTTCATTCTTATACTACTGATTTACTGTGAATTTATGTAGAAATGCAAAATTACCTTGAGTACATCTCTCAAGGGTCATGATATTCTAGTATACTAGAAAAACGAAAAAAATACCATTCTGACGAAAGAAAAAATTTCATGTCATACTATGCGGGTTTTTACTGAATATTTAAGAGAATTGTAAAAAGATTCTTAGTAACAACGATAATGTTTAACATAAGTTGAAATTCATTTATAGACTATTTAAAGTAAATTTTAGCTTTGATCAGTATATCCTTAAAATTACTTATTGTATTTGTAGTGTATAAAGATATATTAATTGTGCTTACTTAAATATTAAGTATAACCAAATAACTATTAACAGGAATACGTATGTGATTCATTAAACCTATATATATAATACTTTATTTTAATAGAAACGCTAAATATACCTGTACGAATATGAATAGTGTGGAGTATAATTGGAAGTGCATACCAAATACATGCATATATTGATAATTGAATAAGGGAGAATGTAGAATATGAAGTTCACAGTAGGAAAAAAGTTATGGATTGGATTTATGAGTCTGGTCATTATTATCATTATTATCGGTTCAATAGGGTTCCTAGCATTGAAGAGTGTTAACGAAAAGTATTCATTTTTAATTAACGATCGAATGCATAAGGTTATATTGCTAGAGCAACAACAAAGCGATCAAAATAATTTAGCGAAAGATATCAGAGGATTTATGTTATATGGTTCAGAATCTTACATAAAAGAATTAGAAGAAACTCAATTACGTATAGAAGACCGCTTAACTGAATTGGAGAAAATCCTTAGTAACAACACTATGCAGACTGCACTGGTATCTATTCGGGAAGCGAGTGTAGAATACGATAAAGTACTACTTTCTATAATAGAAGAGAAACGTGCAGGAAATGATGATCAAGCGCTTGTGATTGGAACGAATGGAGCAAGTTATCAACAAACGATTTCTGATAATATCAATAGAATGACGAATTATCAGAGACAACAGCAAGAAGAATTGGAAAAAGAAGTGGCGAGCTATACTAAAAGCGCTAATATGCTAATGGTTATCTTAATTGTATTAGGAATCATTGGAAGTGTAGTAATCACGACGATCATCAATCGATTGATTAGTCGTCCGGTAGGCAGAATGACACACGCGCTGGCTGAAGTATCGGCAGGAAATTTTGCTATAGAAGAAGTGAAAATCAAAAATAATGACGAAATTGGCGATATGTCTATTACGCTAAATGAAATGGTTGCTGATTTACGAGGCATTATCGATCGAGCGAAAAGTTCCGCTTTGCATTTAGCGGCTCAGTCGGAACAATTGTCTGCCAGTGCAGAAGAAAGTTTGGCAGCTTCTGAAATGGTAGCAGAAATCTCGGAAAAAAACCTACAGACGAGTGACATGCAAGCCAATATTGTCAATCAATCTACTGTATCCATGGAAGAGATGATAACAGCCATTGATGTTATTACACAGGATAATGAAGAGATGTTGAATTCAGCAGAAGACGTGGCACGATTGGTGAAGGAAGGTTCTGCTTTAATGGGAGAAACGACCGAACAAATGACCAATATCAGCGAGACGATTGATGACTCCATGGAAACCATCAATAAAATGTCCAAACATACTGAGAGTATCCGTGGCGTTACATCAATGATTGCAGCAATTGCCGAACAAACTAATTTACTTGCACTTAATGCAGCGATTGAAGCAGCGCGCGCAGGAGAACACGGTAAAGGTTTTGCTGTCGTAGCTGAAGAAGTACGGAATTTGGCGGAACAATCCAAGCAATCTACACAAGAAATTGGTCGAATGATTGATACGATTATTCATGATGTAGAAACAGTAGTAATGAGTACGGATGAAGGTAGAAAACGTGTGGCAGAAGGTTTATTCTCAACAGAGAAAACAAATGCCATCTTCATGGATATAGAGCATGCAACATCAGATGTCAGTGAAAAAGTATCTACAGTATCAGCGGCAATCGAGGAGATTCGCGCGATGACAGATGAAGTAACAGATGGAGCTAAACGAGTGGAAGAATTGGCAATCCAAGCCGCGGCGGAGGCTCAATCCACTAGTGCTGCAACAGAAGAACAGTTAGCGGCTAATGAAGAAATTACATCTAGTTTACAAACATTGGCAGAACTTGCAGAACAACTTCAAAATGACATGTCACGATTTAAAGTGTAATAACACAGTAAGGAGTTGATTGCGTAGTTTGCAATCAACTCCTTTTTAATGGGAAATAAGCGAGGGCTTCATACGAGGGGCTTGCTTTGGGATGAATCTTAAATAAAGTAAAACCTTCTATTATAAGGGGGACAGGTTCTATAGACTTTTTTTCTAATTGCAATTTATCTGTAGTCTTGCGCTTTTTAGCTATCGTAATGTGTGGAACGAAACGAGTATCTTTTTCTAACTCAAGTATCTTTTCTGTACGCCTGGCGATTTGCCTTTGTAATTCGTATAATGTCTCGGAAGCCTGAACCGCTAGAAAAACGACACGTGGTCCACTTGCGGATCCGAAAAATGATAAGCCTTGTAAATACACTATGAATTCTGTATGCGAATTAGCGATTTTCTGTAGATTGGATTTTAGCCAAGGAATTTTGTCGTCATCAAGCTCTCCGATATAGCGCATGGTCATATGCAAGTCCTTAGCATGTGGAATGTTTCTGTATTTCTCATTCAATTGATATTCTTTTCGAAATTGCTGGGCTATGTCATCGACAGGATGAGCAATAGAGATGCCGATAAAATAATGTTGTACCAATTCCAGCTCACCTCCTATTCAGTAGGTTCCCTTACTCTCCAAAATGTATGCATACTAGCACAAAAAAATCTGTGTATAGCCTTTGGTTTAGGGAACGTACTAACAAATCATGTAAGTAATGTGTATAATAAGAGAAGTAGATAACTGAATTATTACAATTGCAAAGGGGCTGTCACGATGATTAAAACCTTGATTTTTGATCTGGATGATACATTGATCTGGGACGCCAAGAGTATTTCTATGGCTTTTCAAAAAACATGTGAGTATGCGACGAAGAAAACAGGAGTCAATCCAGTAGAACTTGAGAGTGCGGTACGCCAGGAAGCAAGAGACTTGTATGCTACATATGAGATATTTCCACATACTCAAAATATCGGAATTAATCCCTTTGAAGGACTCTGGGGTGTTTTTGACGATGAGGGGGAAGAGTTTCAGAAGATGAAAGAAATTGTTCCGGGCTATCAAAAGAAAGCTTGGGTCAATGGGTTGAAGAAATTAGGCATTGATGATGAAGCGTTTGGTTGGGAATTAGCTGATGTATTTCCAAAAGAGCGCAAGAATAATCCATATATATACGAAGAGACGTTTGAAGTGTTGGATAAATTGAAGGGTACCTACCAGTTAATTTTATTGACAAATGGTTCACCAAGTTTACAACAGATTAAACTAACAATCTCACCTGAGATACCTGGTTACTTTGATCATATTGTCGTTTCTGGGGCATTCGGTAAAGGAAAGCCTGATGCTTCTATATTCAAGCATGTTCTTGATTTAAGTGGGATCCAAGCAGATGAAGCGCTAATGATTGGTGATAACTTGATGACAGACATTCTAGGTTCAAGTCGTGTTGGTATGCGTAATGTCTGGATTAATCGTGAAAATAAGCTTCCCAATGATGAAGTGAAACCTACGTATGAAATTGATAACTTACATGGCCTATTTTCTATACTTACCACATTAGAAAACCGATGAGATCATCTCATCGGTTTTGATTCTGTTATACTTCTTTTTAATTGTTCGTACAGTAAGGAGGTAAATCATGTTAGGCTATTTCTTGGTGTTTTTTGGAGCGGCTATACCGTGGATTGAAATCATGATTGTCGTTCCGTTAGGTATTATTCGAGGTCTATCACCTATGTGGGTGATCATTCTTTCATTTGCGGGCAATATGGCAACTGTTCTTCTTTTGATTGTTGGTTTCCAACATATTAAAGAATGGATGGCACGTCGAAAACAAAAGAAGGGGAAAAGGCAGTCGAAACGCCAACAACGTGCAGAACAAATTATGAAAACCTATGGATTACCGGTTTTAGCACTTGCAGGACCAATATTAATTGGAACACACATCGCGGCTTTTATTGGTCTGGTATTAGGTGCGAAAAAAATGAATACCGCAATTTGGTCAGCGGTCAGCATTGCGCTATGGTGTTTAGTGTTCGGAATACTGACTGCTATGGGATTTGATTTCTTCGTTGATCGTACATAAAAAATCCAGCTGAATATCAGCTGGATTTTTATATTCTTATAAATCGATTGCTTTTGCGTCATTTATATTTTGAACTTCTTTAATACGCTTGATAGAAGCTGATTCGACATGGTTATCAACAGCTAGCATCATAATAGCATATCCGCCTTCAGTGGAACGTCCAACCTGCATTGCTGCAATGTTGATATTCTCTTCTGCTAGAAGTGTACCTACACGACCGATTGCTCCTGGTTGGTCCATGTGGCGGATAAATAATAAGTGACCGCTTGGAATCACATCTACTACATAATCGTCTACTTTTACAATACGTGCGCCAAGCCCGTTTAGTAGTGTACCCGCTACTTTGCGAATACCTTTTTCAGTAACAATTTCTACTGTGATCAAGTTCAAGAAACCTTTTCCAGTAGTTGTTTTTTGCTCGTTCACTTTGATGCCATAACGATCGGCTAATAACTTCGCGTTTACATCATTGACTGTTTCTCCAAGATTACGCTTCAAAATACCTTTGACTGTGTTACGAGTTAGTGCGCGCACATCGTAGTTTGCCAATTCACCAGCATATTGAATATTGATTTCATGGATAACCGAGTTTTGGATTTGTGATAAGAACATACCCAATTTCTCTGTCAGATCGAAGAAAGGCTCGATTTTTGCCAACACATCACGAGAAACAGACGGCAAGTTTACTGGGTTACGAACAGATCCGATTGTCAAGAAGTTCACTACATCACGGCTTACGTCGACTGCTACTGATTCCTGTGCTTCGAATGTACTCGCTCCTAAGTGTGGAGTCGCAATTACTTCTGGTAAAGTTAATAATTTGTGGTCAAGGAATGGCTCTTCTTCGAATACGTCCAATGCTGCACCCGCTACTTTACCGGCAACAATTGCATCGTAAAGAGCATCTTCATCAATGATTCCACCGCGTGCACAGTTGATAATTTGTACGCCGTCTTTCATTTTTTCGAATGCCTCTTTATTGATCATTCTACGCGTTTCTTTTAGTAAAGGTGTGTGAACTGTAATGAAGTCCGCTACTTTAAGCACTTCATCAACTGTTCCAATTTCAATGCCTAATTTCTTCGCAACATCTTCCGTTAGGTACGGGTCATATGCCACTACGTTCATACGTTGTCCTCTTGCACGTCTTGCAACTTCAGCACCGATACGGCCAAGCCCGATGATTCCCAAAGTTTTGTCTTTCAATTCTACACCAAGGAATGATTTTCTATCCCATTTATTGTTCTTCAACGAGTTGAAAGCTTGAGGGATTTTGCGTGCCATAGACATCATCATTGCGACTGTGTGCTCAGCTGCAGAGTTTGTGTTACCGTCAGGAGCATTCACAACGATAATTCCTTTTTCTGTAGCTGCGTCCAAATCAATATTATCAACACCTACACCTGCACGACCGATAATCTTTAATTGATCAGCTGCTTCGAGCAATTCTTTTGTAACTGTCGTCTGACTACGAACTAATAGTGCATCGAAATCTTTGATACGTTCTTTCAACTGATCTGGTGTCATGTCAGTTTCCATTACAATTTCAAATCCTTCTGCTTGTCGTAATGGGAAAATCCCATCCTCGCTTAGTGGGTCACTAATAAGTATTTTAAAAGCCATAATAATCATTCTCTCCTTCGATTGTTTGTAGTGTTTTTGTTTGGAAAAATGTGAAGCAATTGACCATATATGTATGTTTCGCGCTACCCCCCTTAAAGGTAAAATAAAAAAGCCTTCCATCCCTTACGTATAAGTAAGGGGCGAAAAGCTCGATAAACTAACGCGGTACCACCCTTGTTTCGCTGCAATTGCAGCCTTCATTCAGCATGCGTAACGTGCACGTGACGGATCAGCCTACTAGATGTTCAGCTAATCAATTCGGAAGTGCCCCCAACCGCGGAATTTGCTAACTTTCACCACTGCGTCAGCTCTCTGGAAAATTCTTTTCAGGAAGGTATTTCTTCGTCAAAATTGTTTAACAACTATTAATTTAGAATTAATCATAACACGTCAAAAACTATTGTCAATTGCTTTTCCAGAAAAAACGAAAAACCGCCAAACGCGAACGTAGTTATTGAATTATTTGTGAACGTTCGTGTTTGGGCGGTTAATTATAAAAAAACAACTTGAATTGAACTAAGTGGTAGGAAATAGCCTAAGTCGTCTGAAGGGGAAAAGTGCAGGTAAGAGTGTTATAGTGAGCTTATACTAATCAGTAAGAGGAGTGTTGGAAATTGAGAAAATTAGAATCTCTAGAGCAATTTGAGCAAATTAAACAACAAGAAAGAGTGATTTTCTTATTCACTGCAGACTGGTGTCCTGATTGCAGAGTGATTGAACCATTCTTACCGACACTAGAAAAAGAATTTGCAGAGTATGAATTTGTTTCGATTGATCGAGATGAATTTATAGACCTTTGTAGTCAGTTGGATATATTCGGTATTCCTAGCTTCGTGGCATTCAGCGAAGGAACAGAAACAGGCCGTTTCGTTAGTAAAAACCATAAAACTAAAGAAGAGATCGAAGGGTTTATTAATAGTTTAACGTAACGCATTGATTCTCCATGAGGGAATATTGGAGCAATTTAACAAAAGAACTGAAGACAACTGTAAAAGTTGTTTTCAGTTCTCTTTTTTATAAAAAGATATTCTAGCATAAGCTTTTATGTCTTATGTTATGTGAAATCTTTCAGTTGCTCTATAAGGATTTTTGCGCCTTGTGGACTGATGTATAGACCGTTTGACAATTGTTTGTTTTCATCCATCACATCACCGGTGATAAAACATGCTCTGTTAACCTGATATTTTCTCAAAATGATTCTATCATCTTCTACGAAAATTTCAATCGGATCACCCTTATCGATCGACAAAGAATTTCGAAGTTCTTTTGGAATGACAATCCTACCGAGATGATCAACTTTTCGAACAATACCTAAAGACTTCATAAGCTCCTCCTTGAAGAAAAGTAATTGGTATTTTCTATTATACACCAAAAAGTACTATCTACAATTTACAAAACTTGAATGCGCAGAACAATTTGATAATTCTGCTATACAATTAAATTATTAATGCTATAATAGTCAGTAATTAAATATTTCTTATCAAGAGAAGCTGAGGGATTTGGCCCGATGAAGCTTCAGCAACCTCTGTGCATACAGGAAGGTGCTACCTCCAACAAGATTGTTGTCTTGAGAGATAAGAACGATGAACGGTCAACCCTCATTTTCTTATCTAAGAGAATTGAGGGATTTTTTGTATAGAAATAGTAATAAAAGAACGTCAAGGGGGAAATAGCATGCCGATTAACATACCAAAACATCTACCAGCAGGAGAATTACTGAAAGAAGAAAAAATCTTTATTATGGATGAAGAACGTGCGGTCACACAGGATATCCGTCCAATTAACATATTGATTTTGAATTTAATGCCTGAAAAAGAGAAGACCGAGTTACAATTGCTTCGATTGCTTGGCAATACACCATTACAAGTAAATGTCACATTCCTTAATACTGCTACCTATGTTTCGAAAAACGTCAGTCAGACCCATCTAGAAACCTTCTATACTACTTTTGAACATGTTAAAAATCGTCGTTTTGACGGTATGATTATTACAGGAGCCCCAATTGAGCTTCTACAATTTGAAGATGTAGTCTATTGGCAAGAGTTAGAAGAAATCATGGAATGGACAAAAACGAATGTTACATCAGTTCTGCATATTTGCTGGGGTGCCCAAGCAGCGCTTTATCATCATTACGGAATTGATAAGTTCGAGTTGGCAAAGAAGTGTTTTGGAGTATTTTCACATGACATTACCGATCCGACAGTGAATTTGGCACGCGGATTCAATGATGTATTTGTAGCGCCACACTCACGTCATACGGGTGTTTCATTAGAAGAGATAAAGAATCATCCCGATTTGACTCTTCTCTCATCTTCTGAAGAGGCAGGTGCATTCATCGTGATTTCAAATGATGCAAAGCATATTATGGTAACTGGACATTTAGAGTACGATGCACACACGTTGGGAGATGAATATTCTCGGGATGTAGAAAAAGGTGCCGATATTGATATTCCTGTAAATTATTATCCAAATGATGATCCATCAAAAGAACCTATGAATACTTGGCGTTCCCACACGCATTTATTATTCTCTAATTGGCTCAATTACTATGTCTACCAGAAAACTCCTTATAACTGGAGTTAAAAGAATTGCTGTATAAATTGCTATAATTTGCACATACTCCGAATACTGGAGGTGTATGCAGTGAACATAGATGAATTTTGGGAATTGGCTTTTTGGGAAATGACTTTACGAACGGTAATTTCATTTATTGTGCTTCTGATTTTGGCGCGTTTCATGGGGAAGAAACAAGTGTCTCAGCTGACTTTCTTTCATTATGTGACAGGCATAACAATTGGTTCTATTGCAGCAAACTTGGCGGGAGAGTCCGAAACACCTTTCTTAAATGGCTTATATGGAATGGTTTTATGGGCAGTGTTAACGATTCTTGCTAACTTTTTATCATTCAAATCCATCAAGCTTCGCGTATTACTCGATGATAAACCGATGATTGTCATTCAGAATGGTAAAATCCTAGAAGGTTCCATGCGTAAATTACGGTTGAGTTTCAATGATCTAAATATGATGCTGCGAGAGCAGTCCGTATTCTCGATGAAAGATGTCAATTATGCGATATTCGAAACGAATGGTAATTTGAGTGTCATGCTGAATGCGGGCGAGGAATCGGCGACTAAGAAAGATGTTAAAGCTCCATCACCACCGCCTAAATATATTCCCACTGAAATTATTACTAACGGAAAAGTGGAAGAGAAAAATATGCGAGAACTTCAATTGACTGATACTTGGCTAACAGAACAATTAAAAAAGCAGGGGATTTCTAAGCCTGAGCATGTTCTCTATGCAGAAATTCAGACAGATGGTAGTTTATATATTAATACATTAAAATCCACTTAACGTGAAGAGCTCTGAAACAATCAGAGCTCTTCACGTTTTTTTATAATATTTCCCAATTTCTTTGTTTGGCCACAGCAGTAAGTTTTTCATCTGGACGAACTGCTACAGGGGAGCCAACTTTCTCTAAGACTGGAAGGTCGGAAATGCTGTCTCCATAGGCAAAGCTATTGTCCCAGTCGATAGTTTCTCCATGTAGTGCTTGGTAAATTTGTTCATTTTTACGTGTACCTTGAATATGTAGTAAGGGCTGATCCAACGTGAGTTGTTCGCCATTAGAAGGGATGTCAGTGCCAATAATTTGATCAAATGTCAGGTGACTTGTGACTGCTTTTAAGAAAGGAGTGTAGGCTCCAGAAACGAGCAAGACATGGTATCCGTCACTACGATGCTTTGCCAGTCGATTAATGACTTGTTCATTGAAGTCCGGCATCATTACGGTATGCATGCTTTTAAAAAACTCGTGAAGTTCCGTCATCGTCAATGAATCTAAGGCTTTAAGATAAATGTGCATCGAGCGCTCTTTCATAACAGATTCAGGCAGTATCTTTAATTTATAGCGAATGTAAAGTGGTAATATCGAACGATAGAACTTTCTATAATGCTGCTTGTACGTAGGATGATTCTTTAATTGTTCCATGAGTAATTTAAAGGTTTCTTTAGTGTACAACGTACCATCAAAATCAAAGATCGCAACTTTCATATAGACACTCCTCTATTGTATTCTTCTACATAGTATACAAATATAACGAGTGTAAAAGCAAAAAGCAGATGGAGAAAAACTCCATCTGCTTGAATCGTTAATTTATTGAAGGTTATTTGGCATACCCGGTTGACCTTGAAAAGATGCAAAAGAATTAAGCAACATATTCATATCCTGATCATTTAATTGTGGAACTTGATAATACTGATGCTTGTTTTGGTAAATGGACAATTCGTATGCCATTTCTATACAGTTGGGTACAGAATCTGCAAGTACACGGCGGACGACTGGATTACATACTTCTAATGAAGCAGCCGTTTTGCCTGTAGCGCCTTCTTTTGTAGCGCCTAGCAAAAAGCCGGAAATGATTTCATCATTGATTTCACCTGTAGATTGAATAGGTTTAGACGGTGCTTTTTCTTTCATCCCGTAAATGAAATCGCTGCCTGCTTTCATTTGATAGCGCTGTGTAGGATGTGAAGGGTCTTTTCCAGTCTTAAAACTTTCGACAAGGATATTGTACTCATCCAGCGTGAATCGGTATTGTCGATCAAGAATATCGAGAAGTTCTGGATCTTGGACATGTGGACGTAAAATCATCGCTTGGTTCAATGCTCCGAGAGTAGCGCTTAAAACCTCTTTGACATCAAATAACTCATGTCCACCGTGATTCATCGATGGGGGAACCGCTCCGCCTTGCATGTTTTGAGATGTTTCGAATTGATTTGTCAAATATATTTCCTCCTTTAATATTCATGTGCATCGAGAGTATTATGTGGAGTCATCGAAATTTCATACATATGAAATGACATTCACCACTCATGCATAGTTCGTAACGCACTAACATATCATAAGGATAGAACTCAAGAAGGGTAGTGGAGATACATGCAGATTCATGTAGTTTCGCAAGGTGAGAGTTTATATACAATTGGTAACATATACGGTGTGCCATACGAGCAAATAGCGGAAGTTAATGAATTAGAAAGTGATATACGATTAGCTGTAGGACAAGCGCTTGTCATTCCAATAATAGGTTCTTATTACTGGGTGCGACCTGGAGATAGCCTATATACAATTGCACAAAAATACGGTTTAACAGTCGCACGCTTGGCGGAAATTAATGCAATTGACCCTACTAGAAGGTTAATGATTGGTCAGCGTTTGTATATACCACAAGAAGAGAAAACATTGATTGATTCATTATTATATGTAGAACCGCGTAATCCTGTCAGTCAAGATATGCTGGCAGAAGTTCGTGACCGTGTGGATGGTCTAACGTATCTTGCGATGTTCAGTTATGAAGTACAACGTGATGGATCGCTCAAAGCACCAGCACTCGCTGATATTCCGACTATCGCAAAAAACGCAGGTGTTGTAAATATGCTAGTTGTGACTAATCTAGAAGACTATTCATTCAGTGCAGATTTAGCGCATGTGATTTTTACCAATCAAGCAGCACAGAACCAGATGATTCAAAGTGCCATTGAAATAGCAAAAGAAATCGGCTATGGGGATATTCACTTCGATTTTGAGTTATTATTCCCTGAAGATCGGGAATTATATAATCAATTATTACGAAATGCGCGCGATCAAATCCATAAAGCTGGCTTGACGATTTCCACAGCACTTGCACCAAAAGCAGGGGAAGTAACTACTGGTATTTATGGTGCCCATGATTATAAAGTGCATGGGGAGATTGTAGATTTCGTTGTATTGATGACGTATGAATGGGGATATACGTATAGTGCACCACAAGCTGTGAGCCCAATCGGTCCAGTCACGAAAGTAGTGGAATATGCCGTAAGTCAAATCCCGAATGAAAAAGTTTTTTTAGGTCAAAATCTATACGGTTATGATTGGACAGCACCATTTGGTCAATCGGACAGTAAAGCCGCCAGGGCATTAAGTCCACGGATGGCGACCAATCTGGCAATCGAGCAGAATGCCGCTATAGAATACGATGCATTAGCCCAAGCGCCACATTATACGTATTATGATGAACAAGGCACCGAACATGAAGTGTGGTTTGAAGATGCACGAAGCATTAACGAAAAGTTTAACTTGCTGAAGAAATTCAAGTTGCGAGGGATCATGTACTGGAAACTCGGCCTTGCATTCCCGCAAAATTGGTTGTTATTAGAAGATCGGTTTACTATTCGCAAGCTATAAATATAGGAGCCTTTCCTTAAGAAAAAGGAAAGGCTCTGTCATATGAGTTCTCACTCGTTATTTAATAATTTCATAGCACTTTGGAACATATCCATATCTGGATTTACGAGTAAAGCAGGTAGGAAAGCAAAAGTCATGATGAGGAGTAGGTTCGCTCCCAGGAATGATCGAATTGTACTTGTTTTCTTTGTCATGGCGCTTCGCCTCTTTCTTTTCGTATTGTTCTCACTAGTATGTGTATGCGCTTACATTTATGACCTCACATAGTTTGTTTGAATAGTTTAATAATACTCGGAATTCAGTCGAATGTAAATGATAAAGTTTAATATAGTACATAAAATTGACACAAAAGTTAAGTCAAAATAGAGATATTCTAAAAAAATCTTGTAACTTGCTATCTTTTCAGTGATAATATTGGAATACAAAGAAATATTTCGAACAATTAAAATTCAATTTATTTAGTAGAATTTACTCTTAAATCATATAAGTTAAGAATTTTTAAAATAAAAGCCACTGAGTAAATGAGCGACTGGTCAGTCGACAGTTTTTAATGAACAACTAAGGAAAGGGATGATTGCAGATGACGAAGATTGGTGAGGTAGAATATAATAATCGTAAACGAGCAAATGATTACGTTCATAATGTATACGAATTGGTAAAGAAAAGGAATCCGGATGAGAAGGAATTTCTACAAGCGACAAGAGAGATTTTTGATTCTCTTCGTCCAGTCTTTGCCAAGCATC
Source organism: Sporosarcina sp. P20a (assembly GCF_002743175.1). NCBI lineage: Bacteria > Bacillati > Bacillota > Bacilli > Caryophanales > Caryophanaceae > Sporosarcina > Sporosarcina sp. P20a. Next base: position 41,953 of record NZ_PDYT01000005.1, on the reverse strand, counting down.
CCGAATTTATGGAAAACGGAATATTAGAGCGTATTACAGAGCCAGAAAGAATCATTTCCTTCCGCGTAGCGTGGGAAGATGATAAAGGTAAGGTGCAAGTAAACAGAGGTTTCCGTGTTCAGTTCAATAGTGATCTCGGACCTTATAAGGGAGGACTTCGTTTCCACCCATCTGTAAATAATAGTATTATGAAATTCCTCGCTTTCGAGCAGATTTTCAAGAATGCTTTAACAGGACAGCCAATCGGGGCTGGTAAAGGTGGATCTGATTTCGATCCAAAGGGTAAATCTGACCGAGAAGTCATGCGCTTTACGCAAAGTTTCATGACAGAACTTAGTAGACATATCGGACCGGACATCGATGTGCCGGCAGGGGATATTGGTGTCGGTAAACGTGAAATCGGCTATCTATTCGGTCAATACAACCGGATTAAAGGTGGCTATGAAGCAGGTATTTTAACTGGGAAAAATCCTGACCATGGTGGAAGCCTTGGTCGTAAAGAAGCAACTGGTTACGGTACAGTGTACTTCGTAGATGAGATGCTGAAAGAAAACAAGCTTTCATTGGAAGGTCAGACTGTTGTAGTTTCAGGTTCGGGTAATGTATCGACATACGCAATGGAAAAAGCTATGCAACTTGGAGCGAAAGTTGTGGCGTGTAGTGATTCTGATGGCTATATCTATGATAAGAACGGAATAGATCTTGAATTAGTGAAGCAACTAAAAGAGTACGGCAATAAACGTATCTGGGAATATACGAAAGAACATCTTGATGCGGAATATCATGCAGATTGTACAGAGATTTGGTCCATTCCATGTGATATTGCACTTCCATGTGCTACACAAAATGAAATCGATGAGATTGCAGCGCATATGCTAATCGCAAATGGCGTCAAAGCTGTTGGTGAAGGCGCGAATATGCCTTGTACAATTGAAGCGATTATAATTTTTCAGGAACACAACGTATTATTCGCACCTGCAAAAGCTGCCAATGCTGGCGGTGTAGCTGTTTCCGCTATGGAAATGTCTCAGAACAGTCAGCGTCTATCATGGTCAGCAGAACAAGTAGATATGCATTTGAAAGAAGTTATGCAAAATATCTATAAAGATTGCAGTACGGCGGCAGAGGACTACGGAAAACCAGGTAATCTCGTAATGGGCGCTAACGTAGCAGGCTTTCTGCGAGTAGCTGATGCAATGGTGGCACACGGAATTCGATAAGTGATATAAAACAGACACATTTTTTTACATAATGTGTCTGTTTTTTTATTCTTTCCTATTGTGTTTCAATTGAGATATGTTATTATAAAAATACATTAAGTTGAATAAACATACATGCACTTGCATGAAAGGGGATTTACCCATGGAAAAGAAGAAAGTCGTTTTAGCTTACTCAGGCGGTTTAGACACATCAGTTGCAATTCAATGGTTAACGGATCAAGGATATAGCGTAATAGCGGTTTGCTTAGATGTTGGCGAAGGGAAAGATCTCGACTTCATTAAGGAAAAAGCTCTTACAGTTGGCGCAGTTAGCAGCTATGTCATTGATGCACGTGAAGAATTTGCACAGGATTTCGTCCTTCTTTCATTGCAAGCTCAAACATATTATGAGAATAAATATCCACTTGTCTCTGCTTTATCCCGTCCTCTTATTTCGAAAAAGCTGGTGGAGATCGCCCATCAAGAACAAGCAACAGCTGTAGCTCATGGTTGTACAGGAAAAGGGAATGACCAAGTACGTTTCGAAGTGGCGATTAAGTCACTGGATCCAACGCTTGAAGTGGTAGCACCGGTGCGTTCATGGAGTTGGTCACGTGAAGAAGAAATTCATTATGCACAAGAACATAATATTCCCATTCCGATTGACTTGGATAATCCGTACTCGGTGGACCAGAATTTGTGGGGGCGTGCAAATGAATGTGGAATTTTGGAAGACCCATGGGCAACACCTCCAGAGGACGCATTTGGTTTGACGGTTTCCATTGAAAATGCACCGGATACGGCTGATGTTATTGAGATTGGCTTTGAGCAAGGTGTTCCGATTACAATTGATGGAGAAAAGTATATATTAAGTGAATTGATTACAAAGTTGAATGAAATCGCTGGTAAACATGGTATCGGACGTATCGATCATGTAGAAAATCGTTTAGTCGGTATCAAATCCCGTGAAGTATATGAAGCGCCTGGAGCCATCACGTTGTTAAAAGCTCATAAGGAACTTGAAGACTTAACGCTCGTAAAAGAATTAGCGCACTTTAAGCCAATCATTTCTCAAAAACTTGGCGAATTGATTTATAACGGTCTTTGGTTCTCTCCTTTACGTAATGCACTTGAGGCATTCATTAAAGAGACGCAGCAATACGTCAATGGTACAGTTCGTGTGAAGTTGTTTAAAGGTCATGCAATAGTAGAAGGTCGTAAATCTCCTAATTCGCTATATGATGAGAAATTAGCAACTTACACATCTGATGATGAGTTTGATCAAGCAGCAGCAGTCGGTTTCATTAAGCTATGGGGACTACCTACTGAAGTGCATAGTATGGTCAATAAAAAGCAAATCGTTAAGAAGCGTTAAGGTGGATATCAGGAGCAGCGCGGCGAAAAGCTTCGCTGCTCTTTTTTTGGAACTACTTTTCATTCATCGCCGTCTTATGAATATAGCAGGGGGTGTCTGAATGAAGAAGTTATGGGGTATAGCTATAATGGTAGTTTTAATCATTGTGGGACTGGGGATGTTTTGGATGTTACCAGGGGATCGAATAAAACAAGCGCAACAGATGAAAGCGAATGGAAACTATGACTATGCAATTATTCTAGGTGCTAAAGTGAACGGAGAAGTTCCTTCGCTATCATTACGTTACCGATTGGAGAGCGCTGTGGAGTATGCTACGCAATATCCGCATGTACAGCTAGTTCTTTCGGGTGGACAAGGAAAAGATGAGGGTATTAGCGAAGCCGAAGCCATGTATCGTTATTTACAAGAACATGGTATTGCGAAAGAACGCTTAATTATGGAAGATCAATCCACTTCTACAAATGAGAATCTACAATTCAGCCAAAATATCATTCCTGAAGTGGAAGGCGTGACCATAATCAGCAGTGATTATCACTTGGCTCGAGCGAGATTTCTTGCTAGACAGATCGGATGGGAGTCTGATGTCGTTGCAGCGAAGACTCCGGAATCTGTCAAAGCAAAAGTAGGACTTCGTGAACGCTTGGCTTTGTTGAAAACATGGTTGTTCAGACGATAGGGATATATTAAAAATTAAAAGTGACGAAACTCCAAAGAAGTTTTCGTCACTTTTCTATATCTCTTATAAAGAAGAAATTTTATGGAATTCTGGCTGACCTTCCGTAAATGTAGCCAAATAGTTAAAGCCGATCGACTGATATAACTCTAAAGATTCTTTGAACTCATGTGCGATTTCTGTTGTTCTATGCGCATCTGAACCAAGTGTAATGATTTCGCCTCCGCATTGTTTATACAAACGCAAAATATCTTCACTTGGCATATTGTGTGGCAATCCGTAGCGAGTTCCCGAAGTATTCAGTTCAATCCCTTTACCATCTGGTATAATAGTATTGAAGATCTTTTCTAAATAGTCATGAAATAAATTAGCTGGCGGCTGATCGGTATAGCGTTTGATCAAATCCGTATGCCCAAGCACGCTGTAACGCTTGTAATGCTGAACACAATATAATAGTTCTTTATAATACGTCTCAAACGCAGCCTCTGTTGAACGATCTTCAAATAGCTCGCGATAGTGTAAGGATTTATTTTCGACTGTGTGCAATGAACAGATGACGAAGTCAAATTCATGCTCGTCCATCAACTCTTCATAAAGATGCAATAGGTCAGGTTGTAAGCCGATTTCAACCCCTTTTTTAATCGTCAGTTGGCCATCGAATTGTTCATTCAATTGGAGTATCTTTTGTGCATATTCATGTTTGTCAAAATCGAAATGAATCGTTTCATCCGGGTATTCATAATCAATGTGATCGGTAAAACAGATTTCGGTAAGTCCTTTAGCGATAGAAGCTTTGGCCATCTCTTCCATAGGGATTTCACAATCCGCTGAAAATGCGCTGTGCATATGATAATCAAACATAGTTTCCAGTCTCCTTTTCTTTACTACATATTGTAGCAGATGAACGATGCTACTAACAGTTGACAATGCTCTACATAACCATTATAGTAATAATTAACTTTAGCGTAGTAAAGCAGTGAAGTGTATTTTCGCATGGAAGGCGGTAGAAGATATCTTGTATTCTGAAATTCTTGGAAATGAACATGAGAAGCATGAAAAAATCATCGGCACACTAGGAAAAAGATTCACTACATACGGTTATAAGCGTATTAAAACATCCGCATTCGAACAATATGATCTGTATTCTAATGTCCGTACCTCAATCAATCAAAATGAAATGATCAAGGTGATTGACTATACCGGTGAAGTACTCGTATTACGACCGGATGTTACGATACCATTGACACAGCAACTCGTTCAGTTGAATGATAATTTACCTGAAGAAATGCGTTATTATTACGTACAGGAAGTCTTTAGACAGACATTCCAGGAAAGTGAACGTATAGGTAAAACGCAGGCGGGAGTCGAGTTCTATTGCAAGAGTTCACCCGCATCAGATGCAGAAACGATTATGCTTGCATGTCACGCATTACGGGACGTTGGTTTCACAGATGTGAAAATTGAAATTGGTTATGCAGGGTTCTTTAATGAATTAATTGCAGGCTCTGATATCACTGCAGAACAGACGACTGAACTCAAGACGTTGATTCAAGCAAAAAATGTCGTGGAAATAGGTCCGTTCTTACAGCGATTATGTATAGATCCTTCTATTAAAGAAGTACTCGAGCAATTACCTCTATTATACGGTGCACCTGAAGTAGTGTTTGAAAGACTACAAAACTTACAGGTTAGTGAATCGGTACAGGAAGCAATTAACTATTTACAGCGAACATGCGATATCGTCGAACTATACGGCTTGAAGAAGCATATCGTCATCGATCTTGGCCTGATCAACCACATGGGGTATTACTCGGGGATCATCTTCCAAGGCTATGTAGAGAATTTCGGCAAGCCCGTACTGATGGGTGGCCGCTATGACGCATTAAGCGAAGAGTTTGGAATGAAATTACCGGCGATTGGTTTTGCATGTGAAATCGAATCATTAGTAAAAGCTTCATCTAATAGAGAACAGAAGGAACGATATAGTATCGACGTGACTGTATTATATGAAGAAAGCCGTATTAAATACGCAATTGATATTACGAATGAGTTGAGAGAACGTGACTATCGGGTCATTTCCAAACCTATGATCGATGCGAAATACCAGACAGACAGTCTCTACACGATTCAATTAACAGAACAACAAAACAAACTAGTAGATCAAGAAGAAGTAAAGGAGTTCATCGACTTCAAACAATTGCTTGATTTGATCGCAAGCAAGAAAGGGGTACCTGAATGGATTATTTAACAGTAGCAATGGCAAAAGGACGAACAGCAGAACGGGCGATGAAGTTTCTCGAGAAATCGGATGTGCATTTCTCCGAATTCACAGATGAAAGCCGGAAGCTCGTCATTTATGATGACAAACAAAAGATCAAACTGATTTTTGTCAAAGCAGTGGACGTTCCGGTGTACGTTGAAAAAGGCGCAGCGGACGTGGGGATTGTGGGAAAAGACGTCATGATGGAAGACCCTCGTGATGTCTATGAATTACTAGACTTAGGAATTGGGCGTTGTAAGCTGGCTGTGGCGGGATATCCCGATACACCAATTGAAAACATTCCATTTCTGACGGTTGCTTCAAAATATCCATTAGTAGCGAAAGAGTTTTTCGACAAAAAAGGTATCCGTACTGAAATGATCAAATTGAATGGGTCGATTGAACTCGCGCCATTGATCGGCATGTCAGATGTTATTGTCGATATCGTCGAAACGGGTACAACATTAAAAGAAAATGGTCTTGTTGTCTTGCAAGTGATGGCAGATGTTAGTGCACGTTTGATAGTGAATAAAGCAAGTTATGCTACGAAGACTGTTGATATACAGCAGTTCATCAAAGATATGAAGGAAGGCTTGGAGGTGCGTTCATGAAGATCATTCGCGGAGCTGAGTTCATTGAAGAACTACTAAGGCGCAATGATTCCAATCAAACGGATTTGGAATTTGATCGCAACGTCTTATCAATTATTGACAAAGTCCGTTCTGAAGGGGATAGCGCAGTTCTGGATTTCACTGAACGTTTTGACGGCGTGAAGCTAGACAGCTTAATCGTCACAGAAGAAGAAATTAATGAAGCGGAACAAGCAGTTCCAGCTGATTTTTACCGTGCATTATGCGCAGCAAAAGAGCGTATCACGACTTATCATGAAGCGCAAAAAGAACAATCATGGTTCTTGAATCCAAATGAAGGCATCATGCTCGGTCAGAAAGTAACACCGATCGATAGTGTTGGACTATACGTCCCAGGCGGGAAAGCTGCCTACCCCTCGACGGTCTTAATGAATGCATTACCAGCGAAAATTGCCGGAGTCGGACGAATTTCCATGGTGACACCACCACAACGTGACGGCAAGATTAATCCCCACGTTCTAGTCGCGGCGAAAGAAGCGGGTGTCGATCGGATCTATAAGGTAGGTGGGGCACAAGCGATAGCTGCACTAGCTTACGGTACAGAGACAATTGAAAAAGTTGTCAAAATTACTGGCCCTGGGAATGCATACGTTGCAAGAGCGAAAAAGTGGGTGTTCGGTGATGTAGCCATCGATATGATTGCTGGGCCAAGTGAAATTTGTGTCGTAGCCGATGCCCATACAAATCCTATTTATGCGGCAGCAGATTTGTTATCCCAAGCAGAGCACGATGAGCGCGCTGCGGCAGTGTGCGTCACGACATGCGAAACATTTGCTTCTGAGCTATCTAAAGAGATAGCACGTCAACTGGCGGAACTTGATCGCAAAGAAATCGCAACTCAATCAATAGAACAATTTGGCCGGATCATTATTGTCGATTCATTGAAAGAAGCATTTGATATAGTGAACCGTTTAGCACCAGAACATTTGGAGCTAATGATTGATCAGCCTATGGAGCACTTGGCAGCTATACGAAACGCAGGAGCCATCTTCCTAGGCCAGCACTCACCTGAAGCATTGGGTGATTATATGGCTGGACCGAATCACACATTACCGACGAGTGGAACAGCAGCATTCTCTTCACCATTAGGTGTGTATGACTTTATGAAAAAGTCGAGTATTATCTACTATTCCGAGAACGCTTTGGCAGAAGTGGCGGAAGACGTCATTACATTAGCAGATGCTGAACAATTAACAGGACATGCTAACTCGATTAAAGTACGAAAGGCAGGATACTAATGCGTAAACAACAACTAACACGTAAGACAGGCGAAACATCTATTGAAATGGACTTTTCGTTAGATGGCACGGGAAAAACAAATATCAACACGGGAGTTGGCTTCTTTGACCATATGTTGACGGCATTTGCAAAACACGGACGCTTTGATCTATCTGTAACATGCGATGGCGACATTGAAGTGGACCAACACCATTCTGTAGAAGATATCGGTATCGTACTTGGACAATTATTTAATCAATGCATTGGCACAAAAGAAGGAATAGAACGCTTCGCCTTAGTTTCCACACCAATGGACGAAGCATTGTCCACTGCATCAATCGATATAAGCGGTCGCTCATTTCTCGTCTTTAACGTAGACGGAATGAAAGACAAAGTAGGGGAATTCGACACAGAACTAGTCGAAGAATTCTTCCTAGCGTTCACCAACAACGCCAAAATCACATTGCACATCAACTTGAACTACGGAAAAAACACACATCACATCATAGAATCTGTATTCAAAAGCTTCGGCCGCGCCCTACGCGTAGCCAGCACCATCAACCCAGACATAAAAGGCATTCCTTCTACTAAAGGGTCATTGTAATTAAATATTTTACGGTTTTGAACTCTGAAAGATATTCTAGTTGATCTTCACTGCGGGCGGCGACTCCCGCAGGAAAGCGTCCGCCCAGAGTGCAGATCAACGCGCTTAATTCTTATTTCATTTATTAGGAGGACTAGTTGATGATTTTATTCCCAGCAATCGATATTAGAGACGGCAAATGCGTTCGCCTTATCCAAGGTGACTACGCACAAGAAATAATCTACAACGAATCACCAACAAACATGGCACAAGAATGGCAAAACCAAGGAGCGGAGTACATTCACGTCGTAGACCTCGACGGCGCAAAAACAGGAAACTCCGCCAACAAACAAGCTATCGAAGCTATTGCAAAAGCAGTCAGCGTACCCGTTCAAGTAGGCGGTGGAATTCGCAATATGGACATCGTCGACTCGCATATTGAAAACGGTGTGGCACGTGTCATTATCGGCACTGCGGCTATCCAAGATCCTGAATTCTTGAAAAAGGCCGTTGAAAAATACGGTGATAAAATTGCTGTCTCAATCGATGCGCGTAATGGCTTAGTCGCAACAGATGGTTGGACAGAAACTAGTGACGTCAAAGCAGTTGATTTATTACAAGACTTAGCGGAAATAGGCGTTAAAACTGTGGTCTATACAGACATCATGAAAGACGGCATGCTACAGGGACCGAACTTTGAAGAACTGAAAATAATGGATGAAGCATCTTCAATTGATATCATCGCATCAGGTGGTGTATCGACAGAAGAGGATATTAAGAAACTCGCTGCTGAAGACATGTACGGCGCTATTATTGGGAAAGCATTATACGAAGGCAATCTATCCTTAAAAAAACTATTGGGGGACGACAGTCATGTCAACAACTAAAAAGATCATTCCATGTTTAGACGTAGATAATCGTAAAGTTGTAAAAGGAAAGAAATTCCTAGACATTCAGGAAGTAGCAGATCCCCTTACATTAGCAAAAAAGTATGTTGCAGATGGTGCAGATGAACTCGTCTTCTATGATATTTCTGCATCGACGAAAAATCGTGGTATGTTCCTCGATTTAATTGAGGAAATTGCAAAAGAAGTGCCAATCCCATTCATCGTAGGCGGAGGAATTCGCACGCTTGAAGATGTGGACAAAGTATTTGAACTCGGCGGTAACAAAATATCTATTAATAGTGCAGCTTTGACTAATCCGGAACTAATTAAAGAAGTAGCAGATAAATACGGATCAGAGCGTGTGATGTTATCGATGGATGTTCGTCAAGAAGGCGAAAATAAGTGGTCGGTTTATGCAAAAGGTGGCATGGAAGAAACAGGGATTGATGCGATCGAATGGGCGAAGAAAATGGAAGCACTTGGCGCTGGCGAGCTGGTCGTCAATAGTGTGGACGAAGATGGCGTCAAAGACGGGTATAATCTTGCACTCAACCGTGCTATGGCCGAAGCTGTCAATATTCCAATCATCGCAAGTGGTGGCGCAGGAAAACCTGAACACTTTAAAGATGTACTGACAGAAGGGAAAGCAGATGCAGCTTTGGCCGCGTCCGTATTTCACTTCAATAAAATCAATATTCGCGATTTAAAAAAATACTTGGCAGAAGAAAATATTGCAGTTAGGAATGACTAAAATGACACTAGACATCAATGCATTACAATTCGACGATAAAGGTCTAATCCCAGCGGTTGTACAAGACGATCGCACAGGGGAAGTTCTTATGCTTGCTTATATGAACAAGGAATCAATTGAAAAGACGTTGGAAACAAATGAAACGTGGTTTTATAGCCGTTCAAGACAAGAACTTTGGAATAAAGGCGCAACATCTGGAAATACCCAGCAAGTGCAACGTATTTCTGTAGACTGCGATCAAGATACATTGCTAGTTCAAGTCACGCCACAAGGTCCTGCTTGTCATACAGGCGAAAAAACATGCTTCTTTACAACAGTAACCGAAAAAGAAGAATCTTTACGTGAAGTCGTCTATGAAGTAATCGACGAAATTGCAGATCGTAAAGCTAAACCAATAGATGGCTCGTATACGACGTATTTATTCAACGAAGGTATCGACAAAGTGTTGAAAAAAGTCGGAGAGGAATCTACAGAAGTCGTAATCGGTGCAAAGAACGCGGACAAAGAAGAAGTGTCCAATGAAATTGCAGATCTGGTCTACCATACGCTTGTATTGATGAACATTCTTGACGTGGATCTAACAGATGTTCAGCAAGTGCTACGGGAAAGACGACCGAAAAAGGAAGTGCCACGCAAATGAGTAGATTTCTGAGCACAGTTGCGCGCCGTACAGAACCTTATGTTCCGGGTGAGCAGTTGAATCAGCCAGATATCATTAAATTAAATACGAATGAAAACCCGTATCCACCAAGCCCTAAAGTATTACAGGCTATTCAAGAGGAATTGAGCGGCAACACATTGCAACGCTACCCTTCACCAACAGTAGATCCATTGCGTCACGCGATAGCGGAGACGTACGGACTGACAAAAGATCATGTCTTTGTTGGTAATGGCTCTGACGAAGTGCTGGCCTTTTCATTTATGGCATTTTTCGAACCAGGAAAGACCATTAAGTTTCCTGAAATTAGCTATAGCTTTTATCCGGTCTATTCCAAGCTATTTAATATTTCATTCGAAAAAGTTCCATTAAATGCTGATTTCACATTACCTAAAAAGCAGTTCTATAACTCACCAGGCGGCGTCATTCTACCAAACCCGAATGCACCGACAAGTATTTATGCTGAGTTGGATGTAATCGAAGATATTTTGCGGAACAACCAAGATCAAGTAGTCATTATCGATGAAGCGTATATTGATTTTGCAGGTCCGTCTGCGATGAAGTTGATTGATCGCTATTCGAATTTACTTGTGATTCAAACCACATCTAAATCTCGTGCACTCGCAGGATTACGTGTTGGATTTGCACTTGGACAACCTGAATTGATTGCAGGATTGACGCGCATCAAAGATTCATTCAACTCCTATACAATCGATCGTTTAGCTATGGCAGGGGCTACTGCTGCATTTGTAGATCATGCATACTTTTCGGAGAGTACGAACAAAATCATTCGCACACGTGAATCTACAGTCCATTCTTTAAAAGAATTAGGTTTTGAAGTGCTGCCTTCCGATGCAAACTTCGTTTTTGTAAAGCCTTTGCATAAGGAAGCAAAAGTATTGTATCAACAATTAAAAGACCGTGGAATTTTAGTTCGCCACTTTGATCAGGCGGACATTCGTGATTATTTACGTATTTCCATCGGTACAGACGAACAGATGAATACACTGTTTGAAGTGCTTAAACAACTTAGTAAATGAATAAATCGACTAAAAGCCATTCGAGACTGAATGGCTTTTTCTTGTCTTTAATGTATATATAGAAGCATAATTTCCTGTTATAATAGCTTTTATGACAATATTTGACGTATAAAAGATGTATATGTATACAAACCCATGTATTTTTAACTTTTTCTATTGTATTTTTATACATCTTGCCTTATAATAATAAAAAGAAGCTTGATTGGAGAGATAAACTTATGAAAACTAAAAATATAATTATTATTGGTGCAGCAGGAAGAGACTTCCACAATTTCAATACATACTACCGTGGTAAAGAGGAATACAATGTTGTAGCATTTACAGCTACACAAATCCCGGATATCGATGGACGTAAATATCCGACTGAATTAGCCGGCGAATTGTATCCTGAAGGAATCCCTATCTATTCACAAGATCAGTTACCAGAGTTAATTAAAGAACTAGAAGTAGATGAATGTGTATTCTCTTATAGTGACCTTAGTTATGAAAAAGTTATGGGTATTGGTGCGATTGTAAACTCGGCAGGCGCTAACTTTACACTGCTTGGATCAAAAGCAACAATGATCAAAAGTAATAAACCAGTTATTTCAGTTTGTGCAGTTAGAACTGGAACAGGGAAGAGCCAGACATCACGGAAAATCATTGAAACATTGCTTGAGCATGACTTGAAAGTAGTAGCGATCCGTCACCCAATGCCTTATGGCGATTTGGCTGAACAACGTGTACAGCGTTATGCAACAGTAGAAGATTTCAAGAAACATAAATGTACGATTGAAGAAATGGAAGAATACGAGCCGCACGTTGACCGTGGAAATATCATCTATGCCGGTGTAGATTACCAGGATATTCTAGACGCTGCTGAAAATGATCCAGACGGCTGTGACGTAATCCTTTGGGATGGCGGAAACAACGACTTTTCATTCTATGAGCCGGACTTGGCAATCACAGTTCTTGATCCACACCGTCCTGGCCATGAATTGAAATACTATCCAGGTGAAGTATGCTTGCGTACAACAGATGTATCCATCATCAACAAAATCGATAGTGCATCGGAAGAAGCGATTCAGACGGTTGAAAACAATATTAAATTTGCGGCACCGAACAGTACAATCATTAAAGCGGAATCGAAAATCTCTGTAGATAATCCTGAAATTATCACAGGCAAGCGTGTGTTAATTGTTGAAGATGGTCCGACATTGACTCACGGTGAAATGAAACTTGGTGCGGGTGTGATTGCAGCACAGCGTTTAGGTGCAGCTGAAATTGTCGATCCGCGTCCATATGCAGTAGGAAGTTTGATCACTACTTTCAATAAGTATCAGCATATTGAAAATATCTTACCTGCAATGGGCTACGGCGAAGAGCAGTTAAAGGATTTGGAAGCGACGATCAATGCAGCGGATGTAGATGCAGTCATTATCGGTACACCTATGGACCTTTCACGTGTTATCAACATCAATAAGCCATGCACACGTGTTTATTATGACTTGGATGAAATCGGAACGCCAAATCTTGAGACAGTTCTTACAGATTTCATCAAAAAGCATAATCTTTCTGCAACAAATGTGTAACAATAGATAGCTTATCCAGCACCTACGTCGAATGGGAATTCGGTTGTAGGTGCCTTTTTCTGATATACTACGGTTAGGATAGTAAGGGGGTAGTAACTTGTTTAATTCAAAAATCATTGATCTAGTCATTGGTCTTGTGATGGCGTACTTTGCATATGACCGAATCGCTACAGGACATACCGGAATGGGAATATTCTTTGTCGTGCTTGCGGCATTAAATCTTTTGGCATTTTTCATGAAACTTAGAACGGACAAAGATGTCCAACAAAAACAGTAATAAAACGAATCAGTTGTTCCTTTCACCACAATCTTGTAGTATAATAAAAAGATTGTAATTTTTGAAATGAGGCTAGAAATCATATGAAAAAATCGATATACGGTTTGACAATTGAACAATTGACAGACTTTCTTATAGAAAATGGACAAAAAAAGTACCGTGCAGCACAAGTTTGGGACTGGCTCTATAAAAAACGTGTCTTATCTTTCGATGAAATGAATAACATTAATCAAGAAACCATTGATGTATTGAATGAAAACTTCTCGGTTCAAACACTTGAGCAAAATGTTAAGCAAGTTTCACAGGATGGCACAGTGAAATTCCTGTTTAAAATGCATGATGGCAACTTGATTGAAACAGTTTTGATGAAATTCCCTTATGGTCATTCTGTTTGTGTCACAACACAAGTTGGATGTAATATCGGATGTAGTTTCTGTGCAAGCGGACTCTTACGCAAGAATCGTGATCTTGATGCAGGTGAAATTGTGGGTCAAATCATGAAAGTGCAAGAGTATCTCGATGGCAAGGGCGAAGATGAACGCGTAAGCCATATCGTAGTTATGGGTATAGGCGAACCATTCGATAACTATTCAAACTTGATGGACTTCCTTCATGTCGTAAATCACCAAAAAGGTCTATCAATTGGTGCGCGTCATATTACCGTTTCAACAAGTGGTCTGACGGAGAAAATCAAAGACTTTGCAGATGAAAAACTACAAGTGAACTTGGCAGTATCATTACATGCGCCAAATAATGAGTTACGTTCATCCATCATGAAGATTAACAAAGCATTCCCGATTGAGAAATTGATGGATTCAATCAACTATTATTTAGAAAAAACGAATCGTCGTATCACATTTGAGTATATTTTATTGCGTGACGTGAATGACCACGTCAAAGAAGCGGAAGAGTTGGGTCGATTACTTGCAGATAAGCGTCACCTTTCATATGTCAACTTGATCCCGTACAATCCAGTAGATGAACATGGCCAGTATCAGCGGAGTGAACCGGAAGCGATTAAATCGTTTTACGAAGCACTTAGACGCAAAGGGATCAACGGTGGAGTACGTCTTGAAAATGGTACAGATATCGACGCGGCGTGCGGTCAACTACGAAGTAAACAAATCAAAAAAACAAAAAAACAACCGGTCGGAGAATAATTCTCCAACCGGTTTTTACTTTTTACGCGCTAATTTTACGATAAATTGAACGATCACAGAGATTGCTAGTCCGAATGATGAAATAATGAACAAAGATAAAATTCCGATGGCTTCCGAAAATTCATTATCCATCATCAGGAAGCTGCGGAACATTTCAGCAAACGCTAGAACAAGTACGATCATGAACATTTTAAATGCAATCGATAGCTGATAGAACAATAAAAGGGAACTGACTATCCCGACCATCAGACCGAATACGGCAAACGTCAAATAGTTATTGACGACCAAGTCATGTCCAAGGACTGTCCGCACGCCTAAAATGAGTAGAACAAATGAAATCAATCCCGTAAAAAAACCGACCTTCCAATAACGAGAATCCAACACGTACACCTGCTTTCCTTACTTAGTATAGCGGAATCGACGAAATTCGTCACGCAACCCGACTGTTATTTCATGCGTTTTAGATCGGCCAATAATTCTTCTTTATAGGATTCATTCGAGAAATTATATTCCTTGAGAATATAACCTTCGGAATCCATTAAATAAAAATTTGTGCCATGGACAACTTGTGTAGAAGATTCATGTTTCAACACAAATGTCTGGAACTCTTCCCGCGCAAAAGCTTCGAATTCTAGTTGTGTGTAGCCCGTCAGAAAATGCCAGTTCGATTCATCATCAGTAAAGTTTGTGATATAGTCTTTCAATACTGCAGGTGTATCGGTATTAGGATCTACAGTAAAAGAGACGAAGTTCATTTCGATGTCCTGATCTTTCAACTCTGTTTGTAGATCTGCCATCTCACTCGTTAATGTCGGACAAACTGTTGTACAATTTGTGAAAATGAAGTCTGCAATCCATGGGGAACCAGAAAGCTCCTTGGAACTAAATGGTTGATCATGCTGATCCGTGAAGGTGAATTCACGGACTTGTTTCCCACGTTCGAGAGGTTGGCTGCACCCATTAATGAATAGTACGAGCATCAACAGAAAAGGAATCAGACGTTTCAACTGTTTTCACTCCTTTGTATTTGCTCAGGTAATTCAATGACCACAATGGTTTCTGTTATTTCATTGGAAATCGTGAATGTACCTCCGTGTAATCGGACAATTTCTTTGACAATCGATAGACCAAGTCCCGTACCGCCTGTTGTGCGAGTTCGTGCTTTATCGGTACGGAAAAACCGTTCTCCGATTCGCTCTACGTCCTCTTCTTCTATGGTCACGCCGTCATTGGCTATGCGATATTGTACACCTTGCTTATTGGCGGTTAGATGAATAGTAATGGATTGCTCAGCATATTTTACTGCATTATCAATTGTATTATAAAAGACTTGTTGCAATCGTTTAGGATCACCTTCCAAAATCAATTCCTCATCAATCGATGTGCGCAACTGAATATTTTTGTCTTTTAATCGAATCGCAAATAATTCCAACGTATCCAATAGTAATTGCGCAATCGCAATCGGTTCAGTTTCCAGTGTATATACATCCTGTTCCAAATGGTTTAGCTCGACTAAATCATGTATGAGCTTCTTTAGGCGTTCCGTTTCTTTCTCGATGGTTGATAAGTAGTGTTTTACATCGTCAGGAGATGAATCAATTTTATTGCGTGAAAGTTGCGCGTAGCCGCTAATATATGTCAATGGTGTCCTGAGCTCATGTACAATATTTGAAGTGAAATCTTTCTTGCGCTGATCTTGTTCTTCAAGGGAACGACTCATTGAATCGAATGCAGTCGCCAGTTTACCTATCTCATCTGTCCGTCCCGTATTGAGTCGATTGGAATAATCACCTTTAGACACTTCTTCTGAATAGGTCTGCAATGTTTGTAATGGCTCGAATAATGAACGCCATACACGTTGCAAAATTAGAAAGAGAATAATGAAGAAAATACTGCCTACAAGTAACATGATCGGAAGACTGTCATGAAAAACATCTTGGATCGCAGCGAGCGGAACATATATATATATGAAACCAATCAGTCCATTTTCTCCTTTAATAGGGAAAATGCCACCGAAGATTTCACGATTTAGTTCATCTACATAGCCTTCTTTCATAACAGGCTTACCTGTTTCTAGTATCTTCTCGTCGCTATCGTTGATGAGTGATTGATAATCGATCTGATAGGGGAAATAGGACGTTAAATCATCTAAGCGATCTACCACTATGATTTCATACTCCGAGACGATGTTATACCATTGAATCTTTTCGATGATCGAATCACTGAGCTCACCGTAATGATAATGGGAAGCTGTTCGATTTCCTTGATATATGATCGACTCTTTAATTTGTTCTTTATATAATTCGGTATACAAGTAATGAATGAAGAAGAATGAAAATAATATGGTACACGTGATGCTTCCTAAAAATACAATCAACATCTTTTTGCTTAGATTTAAATTATTCATTCAGTGTCCTCTAACTTGTAGCCGATCCCCCATACCGTTTCAATCATTTTACCTGCGTCACCTAGTTTTAGACGAAGCGTTTTAACATGTGTATCAATTGTCCGCTCACTGCTTTGATGATCATCGCCCCAGACCAATTCAAGTAATTGTTCTCGGGAATAGGCACGTCCTTTATGTTTGACTAGCAACAATAGCAAGCCAAATTCCTTCAAAGTAAGATTTAAAGGTTTTCCGTTAAGCTGTGCTGTATACGAGTCTTCATTAATGGTGAGTGGACCGGCTTGTAATACAATTGGTTCAGGATTATGACGGTATGTTCTGCGCAAGACGGCTTCGATCCGCGCGACTAGTTCTCCTGGTAAGAAAGGCTTGACGATGTAGTCGTCTCCACCAAGTTTTAGACCTTGAACTTTATCCCATTCCTCGCCACGCGCAGATAGGAAAATCAATGGGATCGATGAAGTACGTTTCATCTCTTCGGCAAATGTGAAGCCATCCATATAGGGCATCATCACATCGACTATGCATAAATCTATCGTATGTTGCTTGACGACAGAGAGAGCCTGTAAACCGTCGCTGGCTTCTACTACGCTATATCCGGCATCTTCGAGAATCACACGAATTAAATCACGCATTTGCTGTTCGTCATCAATGACTAATAATTGGTACCCCAATTCAATACGCCTCATTTCATAAAATCTCTATATGTTAATTTTCCAGAAAAGATGTGAAATCCACATGAAGTTTCAAAAGATTGTCGAAACTTCATTGAAATTTCGTAATCATATTTTATAATCATAACAGCTAAACGAATAGATAGGAGAATGAAAAGATGAAACGTTTCGGAATGTTAGTAATGAGCACGGCGATGATCGGAATTCTTGCTGGATGCGGTCAAGATGAAGATGTACCGACGGAAGCTGTTTTACCTGAACCAATTGAAGTAGAACTTACAGTACCCGAACAAGGAAATGTCAATGAACCGGTGATGATCACTACACTGGTGACACAAGGTGAAGAAAATGTAGAGGATGCATCGGAAGTAGAGTATGAAATTTGGGAAGAAGGCAAGAAAGAAGACAGCATTCACGTGGAAACAACCAATGATAAAGAAGGTATTTATTCAGCAGAAAACACATTTGAGACTGACGGGTTGTATCACGTGCAGGTTCACGTTACTGCACGGGGCATGCACGTCATGCCTGTAAAGCAAATCCAAATTGGAGAAGCTACCCAACATGCGGATGAACACGAAAGTGCACAAGAAGGTCAACATCATGAACATGGCGAAGGAGTAGAAGGACTTGCTCTTCACTTTATGCAACCTGAGGGAGCAAAAGCAGCAACAGAAACAGAGTTGATGACGCATGCGCAGCTCGATGGCGAAGCAATAGAGGCGCAGGTTCGCTATGAAATCATCTCGGCAGATAAAGAAACCACATGGGTAGATACTGAAGAATCCAAGCCGGGTGAATATACAGCAAACTATCAATTCCCTAAAGTGGGCAGCTATCAAGTGATTATTCATATTGAAAATGAAGATATTCACGAGCATGAAGAACATACAGTAGAAGTAAAATAAGTACCACCCCTCGTCACTCCGGTGGTGAGGGTATTTTATTGGGAAGTAAAAGCTGTAATTCATTGATGA
Organism: Sporosarcina sp. P20a; assembly: GCF_002743175.1. Classification (NCBI taxonomy): domain Bacteria; kingdom Bacillati; phylum Bacillota; class Bacilli; order Caryophanales; family Caryophanaceae; genus Sporosarcina; species Sporosarcina sp. P20a. The sequence goes on along the minus strand of NZ_PDYT01000005.1, from coordinate 23,593 downwards.
AAAGGGTTACACTAGTATAGGTGAAAGATTAATGAATCAAGAGGAGTGTTAGCATGACAAATTATCCAGAAAAAACATGTTCCATTGAAAGACTAGTAACTATTCCGGAGGACGTACAAAAGGTACTCAACGGTGAAAAGTGGGCTACTAGACGTAATGGTGTCTATGCATACCCAGGCGAAACGATGACGTTAGAAGGCATAGAGTTCAAAGTTGAAAAATTATATGAACAAACACTCGGAGAACTAACAGATGAAGACGCCAAATCAGAAGGTCATGAAACAGTTGAAGAATATAAACAGGCGATGCTGTCGATCCACGACAAAATGCCTTGGCTTCCTAAAATGAAGGTTTGGGTGCACGAATATAGCCCAATTCAGAAATAATCTCTTAAATGAACTTTTATTACGGAGCGATTGTCTTTGCACACGTAGTGTCGGCTATAATTTCAGTAGGACCTTTATTCCTCCTGCTGCCATTAATACGCTGGCTACGTTCTGCTAAAGCAGAAGCAGAAGACATCTATCTGGCGATTATCCGAGTCATTATACGACTCGTTATGCATTCAGGCCATGTGCTTGTTGTGACTGGTATATTATTAATTTTATTTGGTCCGTGGCCATGGAACACGTCGTGGATTATTCTCACAATAGGCGTCATGTTGCTGTCCGGGTTCTTCCTGGCAACTGGTTTCTCTTCTGTATTGAAAAGATTCCATGAACCAAGCAATGACAGGGAAGCGGTACTCAACAAGTTACAACGCACTGCCTGGATTTATATTGGATTGCTTATGGTGATGCTTTGGCTTATGGTACAAAAACCGGCAGTCTGGTGAAATTACATAGCGAGCAAAAAGATGTGTACAATGTTGCACATCTTTTTAATTGCAAGATTTGGTTTGACAGTGAAAATTACAGCGAATATGATGAAGATAGCAGTTTTTTGAAAGGAACGATTTGAAGATGAAAATGAAAGTACTCGGTCTGATGACGATCGTTGGATTGCTATTAACAGCGTGCAGTCCAACCGACAGCAATGAGACGATAAAAATTGGTACGACGGCAGGAATTTATGCGAAAGTCATCGATCAGGCATTAAAACCGGCACTTGAAGAACAAGGGTACAAAGTCGAAGTAGAATCGTACGTAGATTTAATTGAACCGAATAAAGAGTTGGCTGATGGAGAAATAGATGTCAACATCAACCAACAACAAATTAATCTTCAACAGTTTAACGAAGAATATGATTTGCCTATAGTGGCTTTGACGGAAGTTCCAAGTGTGGGACTAGGCTTATATTCTAACTCGTTGACGTCGATGGATGATATTCCTAACGGTTCATGGATTACTATTCCGAATGATGAACTGGGCACAGCGAGAGCCCTACGTTTCCTTGAACAACAGGGATTAATTTCATTGGATCCAAGTGCACCCACTTATGCAGTTACAGAAAAACATATTGATAGTAATCCGAAAAACTTGAACATCCAGCCTATCTTGATTGCACAGCTGATACCATCTATGGCAAGTGGTGATTTAGCCATCATTCCAGACAATTATATTATGGTCAATGAAATGGAATTGGAAGACGCACTAGCACATGAAGAGCTTGGTGAAGAGTTGCAATACATCGTTGCGGTCAGAGAAGAAGATCGTGAGAAGGATTTTGCTATAGCCATTAAAGAAGCGTTAGCATCAGAGAAGTTCCAAGAAGCTATTGATGAACATTTCCAAGGCTTCGGAAAATAAAAACCACGTATGGACTCAACTATGAGCCATACGTGGTTTTTTCATGTACCTTATTTTTGCTGTCGCTTCAAAAAGTCTACATTTGGATAATAGGCATCTTTTACGAGTAAATTCGGTCCAAGACAACGCACTGCAGGACAGTGACAGCCTACGCTTTTTGCTAAGGGATGTTGTTGCCATTTAGTATATAAATCCGTTAACTGGTCGGTTTGAATATTCCCTAGTGGAGGAACATCTCCGAAATCTGTCACGATCACGTCTCCGGTAAACATATTGACATTCAACCGGGATCGTCCATCTGGATCATTTCGTACAGTGACATTTTCACTTGCTGCTAGTTTCGTAAATAATTCTTGGTCTCTCGCGTCGTTACTGCAATTATAAAATGGCAATGTTCCAAACAGCATCCAAGTTTGTGGATCACGGTATGATAGCAAATCGAACATTGCTGTGCGTGTTTCATCCAAAGTCAGCACATCCAATGAAGAAGCGAAATCGCTAGGATACATAGGATGTATTTCATGGCGTCCGCATTTCATTTCATGGACGATTTGTTCGTGGATCGTCTGTAAATGAGGCAATGTTCGGCGGTTCAACATCGTTTCCGCTGACACCATAACACCCATTTCAGACAATGCGCGGCTGTTTTCGATCATTCGTTCGAATTGTGCTGCACGACGCTCACGTGGCGGCTTGCGTTCCATTCGAGCGAATCCACCATCGATGAAATCATCCACTGTACCCCAATTATGTGAAATATGCAGGACATTCAAATACGGTGCAATTAATTCATAACGTTCAATAGGCATAGTTAGATTCGAATTCATCTGCGTCTGAATCCCGCGCGCATGTGCATACTGCAATAACGGTACGACATACTGCTCGACAGATTTCTTCGAAAACATCGGCTCGCCACCTGTTAAGCTAATCGTTCGCAAGTGGGGGATTTCATCCAACCGCTGTAACAGCAACTCGATTGGTAATGCTTGTGGATCTTTCGGTTGTAGCATATATCCAACCGCGCAATGTTCACAACGCATATTGCATAAATAGGTCGTCGTGAATTCTATGCTGGATAGAACTTGCTTCCCGTGCAAATCTACATCTTGATATGCTTCCCATGCATCTGATAAACGGGAATGTGATAGTACCATGTTCGTAACTCCTTATATTAATTAATTTTTATCACTAGCATATTCTGCTAGGTCCTTCGCATATTTACTCATCGAAGAGGTAGAAACATCAAATGCTTCTGCGATCTCTTTTAATGTCATATCAAGCGGTTCGAAATATTTATTGTCTAAACCATAACGGATTGCACCGGCCGCAATCGCTAGTTTCTTTCGGGCTTTTGGCTGCTCATCCACTAAGAAATCTTCAAGCACTTCTAGTAAAGCTTGCGATTCTCGGTCATGTTGCTTTAAAAATTCAGCAGCCGACTCTATAACGCCTGCTTCAAATTCGGTAAACTCATCTCCGGTATAGCCACTTTCACCAAGCGCAATCCAGAATTTCATGATGGAGTCTTTGAGTGAAGGATTTTCTGTGTCCGCAAGTGTTTTAGCAAACTGTTTGATCGCTTCCGAATGATCAGTCGGGAAGAAGATTAAACTGGAGACTGCTAGATAATTACCTTTAGACGTACCATCGGAAAGTATGAAGCAATAGAAGTGGACACCTACGGGAACAGGCTTATCGCTTTCTTTCCACAATTCAATCGTTTCATCACCTAGAATACTTGTAGCTGTTAAATATGTATCTCCGACAGCAGTTACTTCACCGACAAATACCCTCGGCTCTGACCATCTATCAAGTAATTCTAGAATCGATGGGCGAATATGTTTTTTCTTCTGCTTGGCCATATAGTCGTCCCAAATATCTCTCCGTTGATGGAAGAAGAATTCATCAAGCGCAATCGTTTCAATCATTTCTTGTGGTAAATAACTATCCAATGAAGATTTCCATGTATTTGCAAATTCCACGAACGCCGGTACATCTGGTCGCTCTGGATGAATATCATAAAACGTCTGTAGTATATTCTCCATTTCATCAGTCAGTAAATCTTCGACTGTTACAGCTTCTTTTCGTTCACAACACTTTTTATATTTCTTGCCACTGCCACATGGACATGGATCATTACGTCCAACCATAAAAACACTTCCCTTTTTAAAATTACTACATCTCTAAGTGTACCAAACGAGAGGCGACTTCGCATGATATTTGTGTGATGAATAACCAACAGTGAAGTCATCACTTATTTGTACAAAAAAATAGTGTTGGAGGTATACAAGTAAATGGAATAAAAGAATGTATGCATTTTAACTCTTTCTTTTATTTCTGGAAAAATATTACGCAATTAGGTTAACATTTTGTCTATTCTTCCATATGCTAGTTCGAGGTGACCTATGGAACAGTCAATCTTGCTGTTTTTATTGTATGCAGACATCTGTTTGATCATTGGCTTTTATATGTACATCCGAAAAATGAGGAAATTGATTGGTTTTCATTTAGGTATGAATATGAGCATGGTTATGGGCGGTATGGCCGCTTTATTGTTTGGGATCATGCTTATCACGCATATGCCGTTTCACTTTACGTATATTACACTACTCTCGGCAATTATCGGAGGAGCAGTTGGAGCTTGGTTTGGCTTGTTGATTGATTATCAGACGTTTGTGACTGGTTTGACAAATGGTCTGATTGTCGGGCTAATGGCACCAATGATTGGAACGGTTATGGAGATGCAAATGCTGTTTATCTGGTTTCTACATGCTTTCTTCATCAGTAGTTTAGGTGTTTTGTTCATTTCTATAAAAAGGGCGTGAAGGGGGCTATGCTACTTATAATCTCGCTGTTGATGTGGTGTGTTGGTGAAATACTAATCAACTATCGAGTAGTGAGGAAGAAAAGACTGTTGTTTGAAGACCGATTCACAAAAACGATTTGTATGGCAATTGCGTCCATTTCTTCCTTCGCAACAGCATTGTACTTCGAATTATTGTTACCGGAAGATCAAATCGCTACTTATTTATTGCCCGTATTTCTAGGAGTGTTTATCGGTTGGCGATTTGGTTCGCTTATTAAAGCACCAGCTTCCTTAAATGGTCTATATAACGGCGCGATGGGAGGAGTAATGGGCATGATGCTTGGTGCAGTGTTGAAAAATCCTGCACTTTGCAATATACCCATTGACGCTAATTCTTTAATTATGAGTAATCTTTTCATCGTCACTATATTTATTGCCTTTTCTCATTCGTTGGTTTGTTTCTTCATCCGCCGTTCTATGAGAGGGTGAAGATCGTTTGGGCAGGAGAGGAGAACAGTAGTGAAAAAGTTCATCATCATATTGATGTTGCCAATCTTTTTCGGGATTATATACGCGGTGTGGTCAAAGGCAGTGGAACTACCGAAAATTGGGGAAGTAACGGAATGGCCGTTTACCGAAGTGGGCGGGAACGAGACAAACTTCCAGGGCAAACCGAAGCTTGTCACATTTTTCTACACAAAGTGTCCTGATGTTTGTCCGACTACTATGTGGGATCTGACAGCCTTGCAGAAGGTAATGGAAGGTAGGGGAATATCCCAAGATGAGTACTTCATCATAGCTATCACCGTAGATCCTGAATATGATACGAAAGATAAAATAGTTCGTTATAAAGAACTATTTAATATAGAAGATCCTAACTGGTTGTTCTTTAGAGGTACAGAAGAAACAACTAAAGAGTTTTCGAAATACCTGAATTTCTATTACGACAGAAATGTGGATGGATTCGTTACCCACTCGACGTCTATGTATATTGTCGATGATCAGGATTTGGTAAGAGCTCATCATAATATGGCCATTGGGAAAAATAACGTAGCCATCGAAGAAATCGCTGATCATTTACAACAACTTATCAAATAGTTCTAGCGCTACTTTTCGAATGATAGTAAGGAGGTGGCCTTCATAAAGGAAGCTAGTAAAAATCCCGCTTTTTCCTCGCCAACGAGTAATGGACCGGATGAACAAACGAGAGTCTTAACTGATTATATTGGTCAGAAAAATTTATTTAAGATAGCAAAGATTCATGAACCTCTCAGGAAATCATTGACACTCAAAAAATTCTTCAAAAGCAAACGAAACCAGCAAGTTGTCATTTCATCATTTGGCGAGGTGGACAGTTGTCTAGAAACAGAGGGGAAAGTCGCAGCAATTGGTAGAGATTTTGTCATGCTGACGAATCTACAGAAACGAATATGGATTCCCTTCACATATATTGAAACCGCAAATATCCCATTTGGTTTTCCTTCTTATTCAAATGCGCATCAGCATCACCTATATGATAATCAGTTGCAAAAAAACCTTACACTTCGATTTGGTGAAACGGTTAACAAAAGAGAAGCACTCGTCCAACAGTTTTTTGAAGAATCTTTTCGGACCAACTTTCTTTCATGGAAAGGTACGAGAGTGGAAGCCGTTTTGAGCAATGAAACCGTAAGCGGAAAGATCATGAATACGACAAAGAGCGAGTTACTGCTTACGAGCTTCGGCGCAGTACGCAAGATTCCTTTAGTGGAAATTCGCATTGTATCTACTATCTCACTAGTTTCCTTTTGGAAAAAAGAGATGAGAACGTTGCTCCAATCATTTGGTGGAAAAGTAAGAGGAGGCAGAAAGAATGAAAAATAAAAAAAAGATTCAATCCCATGATTTCTCAGGATTGATAGATCAGGAAGTTCTTATCATTACAAAGGCAGTGCAGCTTAATCTACTAGGCCAAGTATTCCGTCCAATTTTTTGCGGTACAGTTTCTGAAGTGGGTGTAGGGCATCTAACCTTAACGCCTGTCACAGTCAAAATGGTGAATGCTCCTTTTTATAAGTTCCCGACACCACTGAGTATACCTTTGGAGAAAATCGTGTCATTTACGACAGAAGTACCTTGTGATTTAGTCTTTCCGTTAACTTAAAAAGGGAGTTGGATACATGACGCAGCAAAATGAATGTCAGCCAATCAATCTAGTTCGGGAAGAGGGAATTAGCGTCCACTTCGGCCAGAATATAGGTGGAAAAGTATTGATCCTGACGGAAGCCTTTCCGTTTATGTTCATAGGAGAAATTATTAGTGTAGTTGATGATTTTGTAGAAATAAAAGTTCAGACAACATCTATCCCTGCATTGGAAGGGAAAACATGGTTTGTTCATATAGACACCATTGAAGTGTTCTATATCGAAACAGAAAATGGAGTTCCAATCCCGGAATTAAAAGAGTAGAAGATGAGGTGAAGTGAGTGAAAAGACGCTACCACGTAGTAGCCATTCCTATACGGATTGTCCTGAACACATTTGGGGATCACAATCCGAATGGCATGATGTATGTATTGAAGGAAAACGAAGAAAAAGTGAAGCAACTCGTAAAGAAAAATCCTTTTATGCCTGTTGATCTCGTTCAACCGCTCTTTATCCGGGCGAATGAAGGAGATGTCGTGGAAATACTGTTTGAAAATAAGCTTCCTTTCCATGCAGGTATGCATTTTCAGGAAGCAGAATACGATGTTTGCCAATCGGATGGAGCGAATGTTGGATTCAATAAGGAAACGACTGTAGCGCCATGTGAAAAAATCTTATATAAGCTGCATTTGATGAAAGAAGGAAACTATTACTTCTCGGATCTAGGAAATGTCTCGAGTGACCAAAACGGTTCCAACTCCAACGGTCTTGTCGGAGGATTATGTGTACAAAGCCGTTTCTCCTGGTGGACCGATCCTGAAACAGGCAAGCCAATAAACAGCGGACAATATGCGGATGTCCATCATCCTTTGCTACCTTCCTTCCGAGAGTATGTGTGGATGTTTACAGATGAAATGGAAGTGGATGATTTAACAGGCAACAGACCGATCAATCATTTCTCCAACCAGGAAGAAGAGTCCTTCCACGGCGCTAATTATCGCTATGAACCAGAAAACAGGCGTGAACAATTAGTTGCGGAAGGAGTCGTCTGTCCAAACTGCGAGGGTGAGGAAGTACACCATGATTCATGGGTATTCGGAGACCCATCGACTCCGATTCTGCGGGGGTATGTTGGTGATCCTGCAAAAATACGACTATTTCATGGCGGCGTGAAAGAAACGCATGTATTCCACTATCACGTCCATCAATGGTTCAGTGATCCAAGTGATTTGGCTTCTGAAATTTTTGATGCGCAGGCTATCAGTCCGCAAAGTCATTACACGATTCAGCCACTATACGGTCTTGGCAGCTTGCATGGCTCTTTCGGTGATGCAGTCATCCACTGTCATCTCTATCCGCATTTCGTGGCAGGAATGTGGGGGATGAATCGTGTCTTCAATACACTTCAAGATGGCAACCAGTGCTATCCGAATGGTGTTCCTATCAAGGCACTTAAGCCATTACCAGATAGACCGGCGCCGCCAAAACCAACTAAACAGAAACCTGGATTCCCAAATTTCATTCCTGGAAAAGTCGGTATGAAAGCACCTCGTCCACCGATGGGTATTGTTGGAGGTAGGGGGTTGACTGAACTTGAGAGAAATGCTGCAATCGCAAATCCTAGGCCGGGTGCAGTTTTTACCGACCCGTGTCCTGAAGGTGTACCCGTAAAGGAGTGTAATATCTCCTTAATTGAGATTCCACTTATTTATAACCGAGAAGGTTGGCATGATCCGACGGGACGGATATTTGTGCTTGATGAAGATTTGGACGATATTTGTTCAGGAAAGAAAGCACCGGAACCGCTCGTCATCCATGCATCCAGTAATACGCGCTATGAAATCAATTTCACAAACCGTTTGCCACATATCCTGGATGGTGACGCATTCCAGCTAGTTACGCGAACTTACGAGGCGGGTATGCATATCCACTTTGTGAAGTTCGATGTACTCGTAAATGACGGTGCGAATGTAGGATGGAACTATGATTCATCCGTTCTATCCGGTGAAACAATTCGATACTCTTATTATGCAGATGTTGAGCTTAAAGCATGGTTCTTCCATGATCATTTATTCCCTGGTTCCCATCAGCAACATGGCGTCTTTGGATCAGGGGTCGTTCATCCGCGTTTTACAAAATATCTAGACTCCTCGACTGGCGAAGAAGTAGAACAAGGAACGGAAATCACTTGTATCAACCCGCTGACTCCCGATTATAGAGACTTTGCGATATTTGCACAGGACTTCACACACTTATTTAATAAAGACGGTAAACCATTAGCACCTCCGCCATTCCCAGGCTCTCCCGATGATCCAGGACTGTTTGGAGTGAACTATAAAAATGAACCACTGCAATTCCGTTTAGGTAAAGACTGTGATCCCGCTTACAGTTTCAGTTCGTATGTAAAAGGCGATCCAATTACTCCGATATTCAAAGCTTATGAGGGAGATTCCATCCGGATCCGGTTGCTTCAAGGAGCACAGGAAGAATCCCATAGCTTTAATGTACATGGTCTACGTTGGCTGAATGAGCGCGGAGATCTGAATTCCAGGTTGGAAAACCAGCAGCATATAGGAATATCCGAATCATTTACACTGGAGATGAATGTACCGCGGTCAGGTGATTATTTATGGACATTTGAAACAGAAGAGGATTTATGGAATGGACTCTGGGGTCTGATTCGGGCATTCGATGAAAAAGTTCCTGAACTAATCAAACTGCCAGATCGGCCCGAACCGAAAGAGCGTTCAAAACCTTTGCCGGAATGTACAGGGATCAAACCACCAGCAGCAGAGGATCCAACTGTAGAGATAGTGGAAGGGCCTCTGAGAAAATACGATGTCGTAGCCTTTCAAACCTCGATCAAGTATAACTCGTTCGGTGATCATGACCCGGATGCTATTATCTTTGCATTGCGTGAGGATATGGAAGCGATACAGGATGGCAAGAAAGAACCGGTACCGCTCATATTACGCGGTAACGTGGGGGATACAGTCGATGTTACGTTAACTAGCTATCTAAAACCAGAGCTGTTTCCGTTCAAGGACGGAATCTATCCGTATCCGATTGTGAAGGAGCAAGCATTTTATCCACCATCTTTACGTATCTCACTTCATGCTCAATTACTTGATTATGACGTTAAGACGTCTGCTGGAGAGACAGTTGGATTCAATGGCGATCAAACAGTTGGTCCAGGTGAGTCCAGGACGTATCGCTGGTATGTCGATTCTGCGGTCGGTGTGTGCGGCATGTGGGATATGGCGGATATCCGCAACCATCGTTCGCAAGGCGCGTTCGGTGCATTTATTGCAGAACCGAGGGGAACCGAATATTTGGATCCGTATACACTGGAGCCAGTCACGACAGGAGCGAATGTTATCTTGCGCAATCCCTACTTGCCGGATACGAGAGAATTCGTGATTGTGATGCATGACGGTGTCAGACTACTTGATCAAAACAATCAAGTCATTTTCGATCCAGTGGACGGTGTTTTGCTGGCTCCGCCTGAGATAGACGAGGATTTGCTAGATACGTATGATCAAGGGTCGCGTGGCTTTAACTATCGAAGCGAGCGGCTAATCAATCGTTATCGACAACATGCAAAAATCCATGATGTATTCAGTTCAGATGTTTTTGGTGACCCATCCACTCCAGTTTTCGAAAGCTATGTGGGAGACCCGGTTACAATACGATTAGTCACACCGGCTGAAAGACGAAGATCGCACACATTCCATCTGCATGGTCATCGTTGGAAATTTGATTCCAAAGATATTTATTCACGAACAGAATCATATGTCGGATTTAACGTAGCGGGTGCTAAAAGAAATTTGCAATTGCTTGGCGGTGCAGGAGCTTATAACGGATTCTCGGGCGATTTCATGTATCGATCAGGAAACATTCGCTGGGATATCGAGCAAGGGATGTGGGGGATCATGCGGGTGTTCGAAGAGCTTAAAAAACATCTCCCTAAACTAGATCAATAGTTTGTGAAGAACGGGGGGTGTGAAAATGGGGAACAAGAGAATAAGGAAGAAACAGATGAAAAAACAAATGCAAAAACCAGATTTCTTCATTCCCAAAAAATGCTGTCCAGAGAGGGCGGATAGTCCTGAGCTGCCATCTCCAGAAAGCTGTCTTCCTCCTGAAAAGCGTGAGGAAGTAGACCGGAAAATCGCAGGGGCCAATCGGTTGTTACTGGATCTGGCACTTGACGATAACCGATCCGTTCAAGAAACGTATCAACGTGCGTTTGACGGTTTGATTGGTCTGGAAGTAGAGATAATAAATCCTTTAGAAGAAACGCTTTCTGGAGTAGTGGTGATGGCGGCATTTGATTTCATCCTGTTAAGGCGAGAAGATTATAAAATCATCGTGCCATATGAACAGATTGAATCGGTCAAATCCTCGGGCTGCTATGCTGAACTAGTACCGGAGGCCAATTTACTGAATATCGGTCCACGTTTACGTAGGAAGCTAACATTTCAATTTGGAAAAGTCGTCGGCTCTTCTCCAGAGCTCATTCAGCTATTCTTCAAAATTCCGTTAGCGGTGTATTTGCTGTTGTTTGAAGAGCAAACTATAAAAGTTCGAGTGGGACGGTCACTAATTGAAGGGGTACTAGTGGATGTGAATAAAGAGTCCATTGTACTGGAGCTGAATAAAGAAAAAAGTATCATCGCCATTGGAAATATTGGCCACATCGTGGTAGATAAATAAAAAACCAGTCCCTATAGTTGGGGACTGGTTTTTTATTACTATACTACGTGCATGGGTTTTTGGAATTGCAACATCCTAGGGTTTTGATTTGTGAAATCTTGTCAATTGGTAAAATCAAAGTATTACCGATTGGACGATCTACTTTCTTTCGTTTCTTTCCTTTCTTTCCTTTTTTATCAGCAGTACAACCACAGTTTGCGGGCAATTCGCCTGGTTTCCCGTTCACGAATATCTCGACAAAGTTAGAGCCGACAAAAATAATAGTACCCTTTACAATTTCTTCTTCCATTTGAAACTCCACCTCACAACAAACCATTTGGCGCAAACGGAAGTTAAGACCGTCTTGCAAACCGCCTAAACGGACCATGAAGCATGGATTACATAAGTCTTTTCTACAACGGGTACAGTATTTGGCACCACATTTTTTTTTGGGGCACTTCTGACAGTAATTGTGATTTCCACATTTACAATTATTTTCTTTTTTCAAAGCATTCACCTCCCACCGCTCTTTGTAGTATATGAATATCTGATGCTTGGGAGATGATGTAACAACCTAAGAAGGTTGTATAGTCTAGAGATTCACTGATTCAATACATATAGTGGAGGTATTCCGACTAACCATCCCCACACTTCCTTTTTATAATAATTATGTGGCTATGCGTACAAAAAGAGAGGTGAGTTCGCATTATATTTGTGTGAAGATACCATGTTGCAGAAATTAAAAACCACTCTTCGAATCATCTAGATTCAAAGAGTGGTCCATTACGTAGTATTAGCTATCTAGACTCTTGATGAATTGCAACACTTCATCCGCGGTAGATAGGGAAAGAATATAATCTATTTGATTTTCTAAAGTGACCTTAGATAGTTTCTGGATTTGTGAACGTGCACGAAGTATTGAAGATGCACTCATGGAAAACTCATCTAATCCCATCCCAAGCAGTATAGGAATTGCCGTTTCATCACGTGCCATTTCTCCACACATTCCTACCATCTTACCTTCTTTGTGAGCCGCATCAATAATCATTTTGATAAAGCGTAAAATAGATGGATTATACGGCTGGTAGAGGTAAGAAACATGTTCATTCATCCGATCAGCAGCCATCGTATACTGAATTAAATCATTTGAACCAATAGAGAAGAAATCTACTTCCTTGGCAAATACATCAGCTAATATAGCTACAGCCGGTGTTTCAACCATAATTCCGAGTGGAATCGTCTCGTTCACGTCAATCTTTTCACTAATGAGTTGTTGCTTTACGTCTAAAAATATTTCTTTTGCTTGCCTGAATTCATTAATCGTTGCGATCATCGGAAACATGATCCGCAAGTTTCCATATATACTGGCACGCAATAAAGCGCGTAACTGTGTTCTAAACATCTCTTCATGATCAAGACATAGACGGATTGCTCGTAATCCTAAGAATGGATTGGCTTCATGTGTAAGTTGTAAATACGATAATTCTTTGTCTCCACCAATGTCCAGAGTTCGGACAATGGTAGCTTTTCCATTCATTTGTTCTAGTACGCTTTTATAGGCTTCAAACTGTTCATCTTCGGTTGGGAATTGTTCTTTTCCCATGTAAAGAAACTCCGTCCGGAATAATCCAATTGCTTCTCCACCATTTTTTAAGACATTTTCCACATCGTCCGGTGTCCCAATATTTCCAGCTAATTCAACGCGATGACCATCAAGCGTAATAGCAGGCTCATTCGCAAGTAATTGCCATGTTGCCTTTTGTTTGGCAAATGCATGCTGCTTTTCTTGATAAACGGCTACTGTTTCCGCGTCAGGGTTTACAATAATTTTCCCGGCTTCACCGTCTACAATAATGATTTCGCCGTTTTGAATCGTAGCCATTGCAGTTTTACTTCCAACAACAGCTGGAATTTCTAGTGTTCTCGCTAAAATAGCAGAGTGAGAAGTAGGACCCCCAATATCCGTTACGAAACCTTTAATTAGTTCAGGATTCAGTTGAACAGTGTGAGAAGGCGTCAAGTCTTCTGCAATGATGACGACCTCTTGCGTAATATCTTCGGGCGTCTGAATGCTGACACCGAGCAAATGGGAAAGGATTCGTTTTGTTACATCCCGAATATCAGCAGCGCGTTCTCTCATATATGGATCGTCCATTGCTTCGAAAATGGAAACATATAAATTTGCCGCTTCTTGTACTGCATATTCAGTGTTTACGTGTTGCGTCTGAATCGTATCTGTAATAGCCGCACGTAATTCTGGATCGTCGAGAACAAGTAAATGTGCACTGAAAATAGCTGCCTCCTGCTCACCGAACTTTTCTTGTGTCTGTTTCTGAATCGTCGTCAATTCTAATCGGGAATGAGAAAGAGCGTTTTGTAGACGATCTATCTCTGCTGACACGTCTGAAATGGATTCCTTCAGTACAGTCAACTCCGCATTTTCTAGACGAAAGGCTTTGGCGATAGAAATACCATTGGAGGCTGCAATGCCCTGAAGGATCTTTTCCATTAGTCTTCTGCGCCTTCAGATCGTAATAGTTCCTCCAGCTTATTCATCGCGTCAATTTCATCTTCACCATCTGCAATCAATGTAATTGTAGATCCTCCAGCGACACCAAGTGACATCACACCAAGAATAGATTTTAGATTAACCTTCTTTTCTTTATACTCAAGTGAAAGTTCTGATTTGAAAGGAGTAGCAGCAGCGACCAATTGGGCAGCTGGACGTGCGTGAAGACCTTCACCATTGCTAAATACGAATTGTTTTTTTATCATTACGAAAACCTCCTGTAGTTTGGTTTGAATGTTTTTGACTGCTTATGAATGATTATGATGGATTTTATTGAAAAATTCAAGTAATATGGTGTTATTGATAGAGAAGGTGGGTTGCACATGCTAACAAATGAACGATTTGAATTAATTATGAATAAATTGGCTACTCATAAAACGGTGAAGATTACAGAATTAATAGAGGCAACCGACGCATCGGAATCTACCATTCGAAGAGATTTAACTGAACTCGAAACGCTCAATAAACTTCAACGTATTCATGGTGGAGCCACATTACCAGATCGAGATATGCAGGAATTAAGCATTTCAGCCAAGTCTGAAAAATATTTTTCAGAAAAAGTAAAAGTTGCTTCCTTGGCAGCAAGTATAGTCAACGAGGGTGATTTCATCTATCTTGATGCGGGTACCACTACGTTTCAAATGATCCCTTTTCTAAAAGACCGTAATATAACGGTTGTAACAAATGGACTGACACATGTGGAATCATTAACTGAGCATGGCATTTCCTCTTATTTAATTGGAGGCTATGTCAAAGCTACAACAGGTGCGCTTGTAGGACAACAGGCTAGGAACTCATTGAAACAATATCATTTCAATAAATGTTTTCTAGGTACGAATGGAGTTGACCCTGTTCATGGATATACGACACCTGATCCTGATGAGGCAACTGTAAAAAGTTTAGCAGCAGAGAAATCAAGAACTACTTATATAGTGGCGGATCATTCCAAAGTGAAAAAAAGCAGTTTTATAAAGTTTTTATCTATAGAAGAGGCAGTCTTGATTATTGACGAAATGCCAGAAGATATTCTAAATGAACTGGAAGAAAAAACGTTAGTAAAGGTGGTGCAAAAATGATTTTCACATGTACATTCATGCCAACAGTTGACTATACCGCATATTTATCTAATTTTGAGCGCGGAGAACTGAATCGTACAAATGAAGTGTATTATTATCCAGGTGGAAAAGGTATTAACGTATCACGGGTTGTTCACAGACTAGGTGCAGATACCGTCGCATGCGGGTTCATTGGTGGTTTCACAGGAGATTTTATTGAGGACTTTTTACAAAAAGAAGGTATAAAAACCGATTTTATTCGCACAGCAGATATCACGCGAATTAATGTGAAGATTAAATCAACTGAAGAAACGGAATTAAATGGGCCAGGTCCAAGTTTAAATGAAAACAATGTTCAAGGGCTTCTTGAGCGAATCGGTCGACTAACAGAAGATGACTGGTTAGTGATTGCTGGGAGAATTCCAGACTCTTTACCTTCGTCATTCTTATCTGAACTCGCTACACTTTGTGAAAAGAATAAAGTAAAGCTTGTAGTGGATACATCAGGACCTGCATTGAAACAGATCATGGAAGTAACTAAGCCATTCATGATCAAGCCGAATGAACAGGAACTTGGAGAATTGGTTGGTAAGACCATTCATAGTAAACAAGAGGCAGTTGGTTATGCCAAAAAATTAGTAAGTGAAGGTATTCAACATGTAGTGATATCGATGGGTAAAGAAGGGGCGCTCTATGTATCAGCTGAAGAAACATTGGCTGCCACTGCGCCAAAAGGCAAGCTCGTCAATTCAGTAGGTGCTGGAGATTCGCTAGTATCGGGTTTTATAGCATCCTACTCTACAGATGGACATGCAGAAAATGCTTTCAAATATGGAGTCGCAAGCGGAAGTGCCACCGCGTTCCAGTCCGATTTATGTAAAAAAGAAGATGTTGAGTCATTATTGAGCCAAGTGATCATTACGAAACTATAGGAAGAGGTGCTATTCTATGAAAATCACACAATTATTGACAGAGGATACAATCAACCTTCATTTGCAGTCTAAGTCGAAGGATTCGGTCTTGTCCGAATTGGTTCAGCAGTTACATGTCGCAGGGAAATTACGTGACAAAGTACAATTCACCAATGATATTCTCAATCGGGAAAGTCAAAGTACGACGGGTATTGGTGAAGGAATCGCTATTCCACACGCGAAGTCAGCAGCTGTTCAGACACCCGCTATCGCGTTTGGCCGTTCTACTGAAGGTATAGACTTTGACTCGCTTGACAGTCAACCAGCACACTTATTTTTCATGATTGCTGCGAGTGAAGGGGCTAACGACGACCATTTAGATGCACTATCTAGACTTGCGACATTTTTGATGGATACTTCATTTCGTGATAAAATCATGTCTGCACAAACAGCGGCGGACGTATTGCAAGCGGTGAATGACAAAGAGTCGGAGTTGGATGATGAAGCAACTGAAGATGTACAAGCGCCGAAAGAAGAGAAATCAACCGTACGTTTGCTAGCGGTTACGGCTTGTCCGACTGGAATTGCGCATACGTATATGGCTGCTGAAAAATTAAATGAGAGAGCAAAAGAACGTGGCCTTTCATTAAAAGTAGAAACGAACGGTTCATCCGGTGTGAAAAATAGATTAACAGATGCAGAAATTGCAGAAGCGGACGCCATTATTGTGGCAGCTGATACGAAAGTGGAGATGGCTCGATTCGCTGGAAAACATGTGATCCAGACGAAAGTCGGGGATGCTATCTATGAAACAGATGCATTACTGGATAGAGCGATTGAAAAAGATGCACCGATTTATCAGCTAGAAAAAGGTCAGGAAGATACTTCATCGAATGACAAAAAGAGTGGTTTTTATAAGCATTTGATGAACGGTGTATCCAATATGCTTCCTTTCGTTGTCGGTGGGGGAATTTTGATAGCGCTCTCTTTCTTCTGGGGAATCGAATCTTCTAATCCAGACAGTCCTGAATACAATGCCTTTGCAGCTATGCTTAACACTATAGGTGGCGGAAAAGCATTCTTCCTCATGGTTCCTGTGTTGGCCGGTTTCATAGCTTCAAGCATTGCCGATCGACCTGGTTTTGCTCCCGGTATGATAGGGGGGCTGATCGCCATCACGGTTTCGGGTGTAGATGAAGTGGGTGGCGGATCAGGATTTTTAGGCGGTCTTATTGCAGGATTTTTAGCAGGGTATATCACTTTACTTGTTAAGAAGTTATTTGCTCGTTTACCTAATTCGTTAGAGGGTTTAAAACCCGTGCTATTTTATCCGGTTTTCAGTATTGCAGCGACAGGATTAATCATGTTGCTCATCAATCCACAACTGGCCAAGCTGTATACAGGGTTTTCCGCGTTTCTTGAAGGGATGGGCGGTACGAATCAAATTTTAGTAGGTTTAGTCATTGGTGGGATGATGGCTGTGGATATGGGTGGTCCTGTCAATAAAGCGGCATACACATTCGGTATTGCCATGCTAGATGCACAGAATTTCCAATTTATCGCAGCAGTAATGGCAGGCGGTATGGTACCACCGCTTGGTATGGCGATTGCAACTACATTATTTAAAAATCGTTATACAAAGACTGAGCGTGAAGCGGGGAAAACGGCGTATGTGCTCGGTGCTTGCTTCATAACGGAAGGTGTTATTCCATTTGCAGCAGCTGATCCATTGCGTGTCATTCCGGCTTCTGTAATAGGGGCAGCGACAGCGGGTGCATTAACGATGGCATTTGATATCGCCTTACGGGCACCACATGGAGGAATCTTCGTCATGGGACTCGTTGAAGGTGGAATTAGTAAGATCCTTCTGTATGCATTGGCAATAATCATTGGTTCTGTCATTACAGGCTTAATTGCTGGCATGTTGCGTAAGAAGCCTGTTTGATTACAATTCAAATCATATAATTAGTAAGAGCTGGCCGTGTAAAGTCAACAGTTGACCTAGCATGGCCAGCTTATTACTTTTTCTATTTAATTCTTCTGCAACATGGTAAACTATTCAGACTGCACACATTCGCATGAACTGGAAAATCATTAGTAAGACAAAGTTACAAGGAATTCCTTAGTGTATGGTGATGTTGAAATCTAAATTATAGTGAAAAGGGGATTAATTGTATGGGGTGGTTTGATGCGCTTTTAGGGAATGCTTCCGTCGTAAACAATGAAGAAGTAAAGAAGGAACTTGACTTAATCCTGGCAGAAGGTGAGGAAGTGGAGGCTGCGTTTAAGCTCGTGCGGGATTTAATCGTATTTACGAAAACTCGATTAATACTCGTAGACAAGCAAGGCATCACAGGAAAGAAAGTGGAATATCATTCCGTCCCATTCAAAAGTATCTCTCATTATAGTGTAGAAACGGCAGGTACATTTGATATGGATGCCGAATTGAAGATCTGGATATCAAGCTCACTGACTCCGCATATTGAAAAACAGTTCCGTAAAGATAAAAGTATCTACGATATCCAAAAGATATTGGCGACTGTTTGTGTGTAACTTTCGTTTGAATTAAATAAGTGGTACTTTCTATAATAGAAAATACCACTTGTAGCTTATCTCTTTTCAGTTGGAACGACACTTTCATATGCAACAAGAGTCACGCCTATTTTATCCTCCAGACGATTTACTGCATGTAATTCTTCAGCACTTAGTTTCGCAATTGATGTGTCTTTATTTGTCATATACAAAACTTCCTTTCCCTGTTTAAGCATAAGATGGCTGAATCGTAATAAATTATACATACAAGAGGTAAGGAGGCCACGCCATGTACGACCCAACTGTATTTGAAAATTTAAAAGTCGCATTTGAAAATCATATATATGACTTGGATAATCTGAAACAAACAGTTCATATTTTACATCGCAAAGATCAACTAGATGTAGCCGTGATGGCAAGAGAACTAACCATTCGTTTTTCCAGAGCCGGCTTTCCGTCTGTCATTGTCGATTTAAAATTACATTCATCACTCAAGGAACTGGCGGATGAAATACTTGAAACTAAAGGCACGGATCCGGGCTGTACGCTTACATTACTCGTCCGCACCTTTATTCGAGATGTAGATAAAGAATGTGAAGAAATTGCGAGTATCCTTCGTACCGTATGGGAGAACGATATTAGTTTCACACAAACACTTAGCTTCCGTCATGAACAAATAGAACCGGGGTTCATGAACAGGATCAACATTCATTTCAAACCAAAACTAACTGAAGAGCATATGGGGGAAATCGGTGAATTCTTAAAAAATGTACTGGATATGATGGAGCGAATTGGAGAAGTGTCATAAAGAAAGAAAAAACGCTTCCTGCTAACGGAGCGTTTTTCAAATACTACTATAATACTGTCTGTGAAAAAGCCCAAATATAGTCTACACCATCTTCAGATGGACCACTTGGATCACCGAACTCGGTTACGCAACCACATGTAACGCATACTGCGGAATAACCGATCGATAGCACGCCAATTCCTGGATCTTCCACGTTTGAGAAAGAACAATAAGGGATAACTTCATCATGCGTACAAAAATGACAAATAAGCAGATGTTCTAAAATCGTTATACGGCTTCTTACGCTTTCTAGCTCTTCTACCATTACGAATCCACCTCGATATAGACTATGTTTGGCTCGTCGTGGTGTGATTGCTCTTGGATCAACTGCGTTGTACTACAAACTTCACAAGCAAATGATTGCAATGTTAGCTGATTAGGTATGTCTTTAGCTGTTTGCTCCAAATCAAAATATACTTCACGGTGAAAAAACGTTGTGCCACCGCAGAGTGTACAATGAAGCGGTATGCCAATAACTTCTATCTCATATATTCCGCGTCTTCTAACCATCTTTCAACACCTACCTTATTTTTTAAACCGATTACCTGTATTGACATAGAGTAAAGTAAATGCGAGTACTAATAGGAAAAGTGTTAATCCTACAATAAAGTATACATCTTCTTCCAACAGTTCACTTACGGCGAACAATCCGACACAAAAACTTAAAGCGAACATGACTTTCGCCATAAACTTGCATAACGCACGCTCATTAATACGCATCTTTTTTTCGATAGGCATCGTATTATAGCCTGACAGTAAGGACGCACCTTTACCTTGCCAAAGTGCTATGCCATATACAATAAATGCAATCATTATAATAATATTAAGAAGTAGACCTGTCATAGTGATCCCTCATTTCATGAAAAAGAATCGGCATTAAATAAAAAATGGAGCCAACTCTTAGTCGAGTTAACTCCATTCTATCTTATTACATAGTGGTCTGCCGAGTCTTTACAGCCATCGATAAAGAGATCGCTGCACATAAGAATGCGATTATAACAAGTACGCCACCAACTGCCGGCATATTTGTTACATTCCCTGTTTGACTATAGACTACCCCGCCAACTCCAGATCCAAGCGCAATCCCGACTTGCAGCGCCGAGTTGTTGAAACTCTGGTGCACATCGGAAGTTACCGGATCACTTTGGATAATATAATCTTGCTGAGCAGGTGCTAGCGCCCAACTTAATCCACCCCAGATCATCATGAAGATAATGAAAAGTGGAATGGAGAATGTTGAATAGGGAAGTGCAAATAAACTAATCGCAAATGACCCTAATATAATTAAAATACTTTTCTTCGAGCCAAGACGTGAAGCTAGTCCGCCGCCAAATGCTCCGCCTGCTACTGCTGCAAGTCCAAATAGGAAGTAGAATACACTGATCCAATATGGGCTTAACTTCATCGTAGTTTCTAGGAAGGGTGTGAAATACGCATATACCGTATAATGTCCGGCAAGCATAAACATGGTCGCTAAATGAGCAAAGAATATCTTTTTATTCGCTAAAGCTTTAATCTGAACAGACAGTGGTTGTACTTTCGCGTTAGGGATTTTTTCGAGAAACTTTGCGATTAATAGTATAGAACCTACTGTCAAAATCGCAATGCCTAAAAACACTGAACGCCATCCGAATGCGTTCGTTACTACAATACCGATGGGTACGCCTAGGACAAGCGATGAACTGATCCCCATGTAAATATAGCCAAGCGACTTAGCTCTCACACGTGGCTCGACCATTCGTGCTGTAATCGTTAATGATAGCACAATGACGAGTGCTGCACTTGCAGCTGTCAATACACGAGCAGCCATCATCAAGCCGAATGTCGGACTGAAGTATGTTAGGATGTTTCCAAGTAAAAACACGACTAATGTAATCAAATATAATTTCTTGCGTTCCACTTTCGCGGTCAGTGACAATAATACAGGTCCTGCTACAGCGTACACGAGAGCGAATACTGTAATGAGTTGTCCAGCTGTTGCGATGGAAACATTCAAGTCATCCGCAATGACGGGCAAAATCCCCCCGACTACCAACTCAACTAATCCTACTGTAATAGCAGACACTGCCAATAATAAAACACGTAAATCCAAAACAATTCCTCCTACTAGTGTCTCTACACTATTTTTTCGAATAGAAAAATCCTGATTACAAAAATTACTTTGTAATCAGGATTTGACGGTTCCTGGTAGAGACCCTCGAACCATATTATCGAGGTTATACATGTTGATTCCGTAATGAAATTTTCTATTGTTCAATTTATCATGGAATGTGAGATATGGCAAGTTGGAAAGCTGCTACCTAAAAGGTCCCCGATTTATCAAACAATGTAGAAGTGACGTTCGTTCTGCGTAATAGTATGGTTCGAATCGTCTCGAGTTGTAAAAGTCCTCAAAATCAAGTATACTTTTCCCGATAAACTTGTGCGGATCAATACACTAATAAAGGATGGATATACATGAAATTTGAAGAGGTATTACCACGTTTGAAGGCTGGAGAGAAAGTCATCCGCAGTAACTGGGGCGGAGCAGAATTATACGTGAAGCTAGTAGGAGAAAACGAACTAGAAGGTAAAAAGCTGAATCCATATTTCGTGATTGACGTTACGGGTGAAGGTTATACAATGTTCACACCAACAGTTTGTGACTTACTAGCTGAAGACTGGGTCATCGTAGAGTAAATCGGAAGAATCAAAGCTCATGAGCATTCATGAGCTTTTTTATATAGGAGGCCGTTATGAAATTTGCAGAATATGAAAATAAGACCATCGTAGTGACAGGTGGCGGGTCTGGTATTGGGTACGCTCAAGCTGTAGCATTTTTGGAAAATGGAGCAAATGTTTTTGCATTTGATATACAAGAGGGGGATCTCCCGAAATTGCAACAGAAGTATCCGTCACAGTTTGCTTATGCGATTGGCAGTGTCAGTGTAAAGGACGACGTAGCACAAGCGGTTAAGAGAGTGTGTAACGTGTTTGGTACTATAGATATTTTATTAAACACAGCAGGGGTGCTCGACGGTTTTGCCAAAACACTAGATACTGACGAAGCGCTTTGGGATAAAATCATGGATACGAATGTAAAGGGTACATATTTTATGACAAATGAAATATTGCCACAGATGATCGCTCGTAAGTCAGGTGTCATTGTCAATATGGCATCCGTTGCGGGCCTTGTGGCTGGTGGTGGCGGTGCGGCTTATACAGCATCCAAACACGCCATTGTTGGTTATACAAAGCAACTGGACATGGATTACTGCCGCAATGGAATTCGCGCGAACGCGATTGCGCCAGGTGCGATCCAGACACCGATGAACCAAGCGGATTTTGAAGGTGACGGTGAAATGGCGAAGTGGGTAGCGAAGGAAACGCCTGCAGGACGCTGGGCGCAGCCGAGTGAGGTTGCGAGCCTGACATTATACGTAGCCAGTTCCGCAGCGGATTATATTCATGGAGCGGTTATTCCGATTGACGGAGGTTGGATTGCCAAATAAAGCTTTTGTATTACACGGAACTCTGTTATAATACCGAAGCAAGCAAATTCTGTTTGCACTACGACACTTTTGATCGAGCGATAGGCTCTTTCTTCCTTTGGTCGTAGTTATTACTGGAATAGCATTTTCGCTATTTCACAAAGGAGAAAATAAAATGAGTATGTCTTATGTTAAAGATTCGCCTAAGAGTAAGAGTACGGTGAATGAACTGACAAAAACAGCGCTCGTCGCAGCTTTGTATGTGACGGTGACGTTTGTGTTTGCAGTGATCAGTTTTGGTGCAGTCCAACTGCGTTTGTCAGAGATGTTCAATTATCTGGCTTTGTATAATAAACGGTACGTGATCGGTGTCACGCTAGGTGTCATGTTCGCAAACTTTATGTCACCGACTTGGATTTTGGATGTGCCGATTGGTTCTATGGCTACGTTAGTCGCATTATTAGTGTGTCGTGCACTGACAAAGAAAATTAAAAATGATATCGTCAAAATGGTGATTACTGCTATTGTGTTTGCATTATCTATGTGCGCCATTGCAGCTCAATTGACAATTTTACTAGGTTTCCCGTTCTGGGCTACATGGCTGACAGCTGGAATTGGTGAATTATTATCGATGACAATTGGCGGAGTTATTATATATACATTAAACAAGAAAATAGATTTATCCAAATAAAAGAGAGCATTCGCAGATTTTGTGAATGCTCTCTTTTTTGTGTGCGCCCTGCATGGGCGAATACTCGGTGGTGAAAGTCCACTACAGGCTTGGCAGTAGGAACTGTTAGCGAATGACAAGGTGGCTATCGTGAGGTAGTGGCTGAA
>NZ_PDYT01000040.1:0-6452 GCF_002743175.1 Sporosarcina sp. P20a | reverse complement strand
CTTGGTCGAAGACCTTACCAAAGAATTGTTATATCCAGTCAAAGAAATAGAAAACGCCCCAAGAATCTTTATGATCGATTCTTTGGGGCATTTTCTTTTATATTAAACAACGTGTTCACTGTTTGACGCTTACGTCTAATTCAATTACCCTTAAATCATACTTGACGAATAAGGATTAAGGGGATAAAGTATAATTTATAGTAAATTCTACAATAATATAAAAATAGAGGAGCATGGTATGATGAATACTTTTTTACTTATTGTGAACATTGCGGGCCTATTATTACTAGTCGGCCTATTATATAGAATGAATCGCAAAAAGGTTTCATTTTCAAAACGTGTTTTTACGGGGCTTGGGCTCGGGATTGGCTACGGACTTATTTTACATTTTGCATATGGTACAGAATCTGAGATCCTCAAGCAGTCGATGCCGTGGTTTAACTTAATCGGGACCGGCTATGTTAAATTACTGCAAATGATTGTTATGCCACTTGTTTTTATTTCCATCTTAGCAGCCTTTACGAAAGTGACGATCGGAAAAAACTTTGGCAAAATGGCGGGGACGATTTTAGGTATGCTCGTCGGTACAACTGCGATTGCTGCGATTGTGGGAATTTCAGTCACGCTTCTATTTGGACTGGACGCTTCTGAAATTGTACAAGGAGAAGCAGAAGCGGCGCGTGGGCTTTCTATGGAAGAGAACTACGAAACTGTAGCTGATCTTTCATTACCTGAAAAACTAATTGATTTATTACCTGCTAATCCTTTCCTAGACTTCACAGGGGCGCGTCCAACTTCAACAATTGGCGTCGTTATTTTTGCAGCATTCCTTGGGTTTGCTTACTTAGCGATTACAAGAAGAGATGAAGAAAATGCGGTCACGGTGAAAAAAGGAATTGACGCGATTTACGCATTGATCATGGGTGTTGTAAGAATCGTTCTTCGTTTGACGCCATATGGTATTTTAGCGATCATCGCGCGAACTGTAGCGACGTCTGACTTTATGGCGATTTACAGTCTCGGGAAGTTTGTCCTTGCTTCGTATGTCGCCTTACTAGTGATGTTCGGCATTCATTTGCTCATTATTACATTATCGGGATTAAATCCAGTGACGTATGTGAAAAAAGCAGGAGAAGCATTGATATTTGCTTTCACATCACGCTCAAGTGCGGGTACATTACCGTTAACGATTCATGCACAAACAAACCGCTTAGGCGTACCTGAAGGAATCGCAAACTTTTCTGGATCATTTGGTTTATCCATCGGGCAAAATGGTTGTGCAGGGATTTACCCAGCGATGCTCGCTGTCATGATTGCTCCATCGGTTGGTATAAATCCACTGGACCCAACATTTTTAGTAACATTAATCGCGGTCGTTGCGGTTAGCTCATTTGGTGTAGCTGGTGTTGGGGGAGGCGCGACATTTGCCGCAATTCTTGTCCTGTCGGCACTAAATCTTCCTGTCGCCCTCGCAGGGTTATTGATTTCGGTTGAACCATTGATTGACATGGGCCGTACTGCGGTAAACGTCAGTGGGTCGATGACAGCGGGTGTCACAACAGCCCGTGTGACTGGTGAACTCGACACGGATATGTATAATGAATCACTTGAAAAACAAACAGCAGAAGCTTAAGTTTCAGAAATCCCGCAGGAGACAGTATTGTCTCCTGCGGGATTTTTTTAATGGAACGAACATCCGATTAGAACATCAAGTGGAACTGGATAAAATGGAATTATTTGATTTATGTAAGATGTTTTCTGGGAAATTCTGTTATACTAGTAGAAAAATAAGTGTAGATTCACAAGAGGGCCAGGATTGTGTATTAAGAAAAACAAGCTGTTTAAGGGGAATTAGGTTATGAATTCACCAGGGTGGAAACAAAATGATGCATGGACATGGAAGGAATTTATTTTGCTATTAATACTCGAATTTGTATTCGTCATGGTAGCTGTTAAATATGGTATGCAGTCACTATATCAATTCTGGTTTGATAATACACTATACTCAGGAACGGTGACTGGATTAACAATTGCAGTTGTGCTCATGTTAGGTTTATATTTTATTGCGTTGAAACCACAAAACTTATCGTGGAGAGATGTTGGAGTAAAAGGGTTTCCTGCATCGTATTGGTGGAGGATTCTAATATGGCTATTCATAACCATTGTGTTAAGTGTGGCAGTCGTGCTTTTAACTAGCCTGGTCGGAAATGATGTAGATAACAGTAAAACGGAGAGCCTGCAACAAAATGTAAACTTCATTACGGTTTTTATAGCCTTTGTTTCCGCTGGTATCATATCGCCTATATACGAGGAAATTTTTTATCGAGGGTTTATTTATTGTTGGCTAAGAGTCAGACTTGGGATGGGGTGTGGAATTGTGTTCAGCTCACTGATCTTTACGGCTGCCCATTTTCCAACATTAAATGCGATGCCTGTAAATTTTATCACTGGTGTTGTATTTGCTTGGACCTATGAAAAGACAGGTTCTATAATTCCGGCAATAATTATTCACGGCATATTTAATACAATTGCAGTTTTACTAACAGCAATGGGATGAATTATGGTTTTACTAGTAACCGGGGGGATTTCTCGAAGAAGGATTGCACTTGTCTTTAGTAATTGGTCCAGATTATTAAGTTATGGGGGGATATCTTGAATACAATAATACTAGTTACATTGCTTGTTTCACTGCTAGTCTCCACCATAACTTGTATATGGATATTTAAACTAAAAAGTAATAAGTGGCTGAGTGTTTTAACAGCATTGGTTATAAATACTATGATCTTACTAATAGGGACCGTCCTTTTTTATAAATTTGATGTACAAGCTTTTCATAAACAAACAGATGGCGTCTTTAGTAGTTTGGGAGTACTAGTATTTGCGTTTTTTATTCCAGTGCTAACACTTATAAATTTCTACACACTAGAATTTCTAAGATACCAACATAAGAAAATGTCTTACTAATGATTTATTTTATTTCGTTAACGAGGCGTTACCTGAACAACGATTACGCATCAAAAGGGAAAAAATCTTAAGTACTGGAGAGATTAAAATTAAACATATAATGACAGAGTTGTTTGGTATTCCGATAGCTTTTTTATTCTTGGGTGTCGTGTTTTTAATATTTGGAGCTAATGGAGAAGGGATGGCAACCACGTTCTCAAGACCTGCGGGGGCATCAAGTTGGACTACTGAGGGTAGCACTATACATGCATTCACATTTATACCATTACTTTTGGGTGTTTCTTTTCTGATATTGTTCATTAGCACTTTTTCTATATCTTTTTACAAATGGCAAAAGAGTCGATAATTACGTTATCGAGTGCAATTAATGAATTAGGATTGCCCTTCAAACAGGCTAAATTATTTTAAAAAGGATAGTGATAGAATGTCTTTAAGTTTTTTTTACATATTGGTGTTATCAATTTTTGTGAGTTCAGTTGGTGGCTTTATTTTTTATAAACTAAGTTATAAATTTCTGTTACCGAAAACGATTAGTTCTGTGTTAGGTGGGATATTAACTTTACTTCTAAGTTATTTATTTGTAATGATTTTTATCGAAGTAAATTTATTATATGGCGCTATAATTGCATTGGCTATATATATTTGGTTCCTCAAAATTCCAGAGAGACATTTGGAATAAAAATTACTATTAACGGGTGCGACTGTAGAACATCGCTGTGCCAGAATCGCGCCATCTAATTTAGCACCAGGAGGAATTTAAATGATCAACAAAAAAATGACACAATTTACGTTAATAGATGTTATTGAAAGGAAAATTCATTTCACATTAACAAATACCATTTATGATAGAAAAGACTTTGAGAATGATAACGAAGGTGCATTATTAGCCTATAACCAATTACTAGTAGATTCCAAAGAAATGAATGAAAATGAATTTGTAAGTAAGTACCGTCAGAAAATAGATACACTTTCAAAGCAATTTGAAAACGGGGAATTTAAAGATGAAAAGGAAATAGATGAAATGTCTGGATATAACAATGCAATTGTATCTGTCCTAATCTGTATAAACCCATTGTATGAGTACGACTTAGATGATTAGTCAATGTGAAAATTTGTGCAGTTAACGGGCCAAATAGAAGGAGGATTCATTTGAAATATGTTCTGATTTTTATTGGATTAATGATTTTAGCATTTATTAGTTTTATGTTTTTGGGAGGAGTATTAGGTATTGGATCTGGTGATGAGATTTTTATTGGTATTAGCGTTTTAGCTGTACAAAATTCGGTTATCATAACATTTTTAATCTATCTCGTTTCAAAACAAAAAGACTAGATTAAAAGGAAATTTCAGTTGTTCTTCAAACGGGCGCAATTCTGGAATAAGGATTGCGCTGCAAACGGGCCATTTAACAAAGAAGAGGTGGATTAGAATGCAAAATAAACTCAAAAAAAGTTCAAGAGATAAAGTTATATCTGGAGTCTGCGGGGGCATTGCAGAATACTTTGGGATTTCTTCACTGGCAGTCAGAATTATTTTTTTCATTTTACCAGCCAGCTTACTCATGTATTTAGTTTTAGCCTATTTCATGCCTTTTGATGACCTAAGATTGTAAAGGATCTTCAAACAATCGGGGGCGATTGCTGTACAAAGAATCGTGTCCATACCGCAATCGGGCCAGACAATTAAATTTAACACCAGGAAAGTAAGGAGGGATTTACTTTGTTTAGTAACGTGGGTATTCCAGGATTATTTGTAACTGTTCTTGTACTTGTTTTGATAGTCTGGCTAGTAAGGCGTTTAGTTTCTAAAAATAGATAAGGATTTTCTAGGAGCAGCACTTAGGTAAACGGGCGAGTTAACAGATCAACCGTTGCGCACCATACGGCCCAAATTGTCGGGAAATTAAGTTTGGTTGCGAACAATAATACTTGAAAATTGATTGAAAAGTAGGAGGAATATTGGAGACTATTACTGAAAAACTAATATACATTGCTTTATTTATTTTTATCATTCATTCTATTGAAACGCTTGCCTATGCAGTTAGGTTATCTGGAGCGAGGGTAAAGAGGATTGCCACAGCATTATCTCTTTTTAATATAATGGTAATGGTTTCAAGATTGGCGAATATGATGCAACAACCTTTTACAGGAAGTTTGATTGACAATGCTCCAAGTACTAATGCACAAGAGTTTGTAGCGACACAATTTCGCTTTCTAATAGGTGCGTCAACAGTCGGGACGATTTTCGGGATGCTTTTACTCCCTACTTTTATAGCCTTATTTTCAAGAGCAATTATTCATTTATCCGAAGAGAGGGGATCCGTCCCATCTTTATTTAAAAGACTTTTTTCCTTACAGTACATAAAACGAGGCATAACACATTTCAGTTTGCCGAGATTTTCATATCTAAAAGATACCAAAATCAAAGATATTCCAGTGAGGTTATTCTTAATAAATATGATAATAACAGCAATATATACTATCGGTGTGTTATCTGCTTTATATGCAGCGTTGCTTACCCCAGAACGTGCAACAACAGCAATTATGGCATCGGGTTTAATAAACGGGGTGGCCACAATACTGTTAATAATTTTCGTCGATCCAAAGGTCTCTGTCATTGCAGATGATGTAGTGAATGGAAGAGGGAATTACCAAACCCTTAAGAATATGTCATTAATGATGGTTACTTCAAGACTATTAGGAACTTTATTGGCACAAATATTCTTTATACCAGGTGCTAAGTACATTGCTTGGTTTACGCAATTCATAGTTTGATGTGAGATTTCGTCAATCGGGGGCGTTTATTATGGGCAAATGTGCCAATACCGCAATCGGGCCAGGTTATTGAATAGTTTTTATGTCTGAGAAAGTAAGGAAAAGGTGATAGGTATTGCAATTTAGAGAAAAGATTATTATTGGAGTAGCAATGACTCTACTGGTTGCTGTATCGATTGGTATTGTTTTTGGTGGGATTATTTTTGGTTTAGCAGGCTTTTTTTCGTTGATTGGTGTTTCTTACGAATCAATTGGATCTTTACTGTTGTTCATCTTTTTTTGTTTTTTGGTTGGTATTTTCTTTGAAGTAATAGAGCATGTCATTTTATTTTTTATAACCAGAGCGAGTTTACCTAGTAAAGAAAAATGGGTTTGGATAGCCTTAATTAAATTAATCTTAAGTTGGATTGTTATACATATTGTCAATGAAATAATGACGACAGTCGTTTTATCAAGCTTGGCAGAATTTTTAACAGCATTACTTATAGTGAGTATAGACATAGTGTTTGATGATAAAAAAGAGGCTCATTAGTTCTCTGTTAACGGGGGCGATTGCTGTATTTCTAATCGCGTCAATATCGCAAACGGGCCAGCGCGACAAGTTCTGTGATAAATGCCTTCGGCATGAAAATACAGGAAATTTATTATGTAAATTTCAACTTTACAACGAAGAATAGGAATGACGAAACCATGTTTTCTGAAACTATTCCATCA
>NZ_PDYT01000039.1:0-6957 GCF_002743175.1 Sporosarcina sp. P20a | reverse complement strand
ACTTACAGTATCTACAAAAGTATGTACTTTCAGGTAGACGATTCTCTTTACTAGTCATATAAATTCTTTTTGGGTCAATAGAATAATGCGACAAGCCTTGTCATCATCACCTTTTCAAGAGGGAGTCGCCCCTCCTACGCTCCAATCCCTTATATAGCAAGTAGGTGTCACTCTGTATTGTGAATTAAAGCTAAGTTTGTAATCGGTTTTGAACTTGATAATGCAAAAAAGGACGCCCCGAGGTTCTGGGACATCCTTGTCTTGTTAATTCGAAAGTTGTGTTTTGGAACGGTTACCTGCTCTTCGTATCCAGACAGTCACTAGGATAATGATTAGCAAACCAAGTTGCGCCATGATCGTTTCATTGGTCGGATAAAAACCAATGAAGTCAATAATCGGCAAGCGAGGTTGTACCGTTGTGTTGATCACGTTCGTCAACTGCAATGTATGAAGACTGACGCCAATAATCTTGAAAGCTAGCACATAAATCAATATCGTTGCCACTGCAAAGAAGCGGTGAATCGGAACACGATGACTGAGTTTCATGAAGACGACCGCCACGATCGCCAATATGACAACTGCTAGTAATATACCTATCACAAATTCCACAGTGGACATCTTCGGCGCAATCCCCGCATAGAAGACAATCGTTTCCGCACCTTCTCTAAATACAGAAAGGAAGCTGACCGAAGCCATGGCGAGTACGCTTCCTTTTGAAATTGCTTGACCCATTTGCTTAGATATATAACGATTCCAAGAGGCGACGTTGGATTTTTGGTGCATCCAAATACCGACACCTATCATCAGTGCAGCCGCCACGAGTCCCACATAACCTTCCATCATTTCACGATCATTGCCTATCGTGACAGATTGTAATACCGTGGACATCATAATCGCAACTACGATACTAAGTGCTAGGCCGGCACCCGCTCCAACATATACCCATTTACGCATAGCTTGTTGTTTGGCGTTCGTTAAGAATGATAATAACGCCATAATGATTAACAATGCTTCAAGACCTTCGCGCAATAAAATCAGTGCAGAATCCCAGAAGCTGAAGCTGTCATTTGTTTGTAGTAAGGCAATTTGCTGTTTTAAATTTTGTAACTGACGTTCGGCCTTTTCAAGATCATAACCGCTATTCGACAATTGACCGATCATCAATGGCAATTCATTTTCAAGCTCTGTATAAAGAGAGGCGTTTTTCGTACGCACTTCCCCTTCCACATTTGGCCAAATCTGAATGAACTCTCGCAAAGACTTCTTTGCGTCTACAAGCTTTCCATTTTGTAGGGAATCTGAGCTTTCATCTAACAATGCCGTCAATGTTGTCAAAGAATATTCTTCAGTTGCTGTCTCTTTCAACGTCCCACTGACGAACTGATCTACCTTGATCTTTAATTCATCAAACTGCGTCCGCAATACTTCAAGATCAGGTTCTTCTTCCGCCAACGTGATTCTCATGAATGCCATACTCGTTTCAATTGCACCATAGGCTGAAATACTTTGCTCACGCACCGGACGTTCATTGCGTGTCCAGGTAGAAATAAATTGCTGATTTGCTTGTTCGATTTCGTCTAACGAACCCGACTCGATAGCTTGGTCTAATTCCGTAAGGGCCGGTTCCATCAATTGACCGAATTTCTCGCGTTCTGCTAGTTCGTCCACTGGATTTTCCGACTTTTCTAATTCATGTAAGGCTTTAGATAATGAACTTAATAGCGTACCGCGTGTTTCTGAATCTGCTTGCAATGCTTGTTTTAATGTTTTATCAATCTCTTTTGTGAACTTCGAACTCTCTAGATTCTGTTGTTGCCAAATCGTTTCGAATTCTTGTAAGGATGCTAGTGCTTGTGCATCATTCGCTTTTTTCGTTTGCATAATCGAGTCGCTGATGGAAATATAGAGATCACTATAATTAGTTTCCGTGTCAGCGAATGCTGGACGGATTGGCAGTAATATGACGAATAACATAACCGCAATCCATTTATATAATCGAGAAGAGTGTGTCACCGATAAAGCCTCCCTTTTGAACTCCAGGGAAGCAGGCGAATAACGCGCTACCACGATGAGTAATATATTCATTTAATTTATCTTCACGACCAAAACTGTTTTGGATTGCGATAAATTGTTCGGGATCTTTTTGGAATGAGATAAACAATAAACCTGCATCAAATGTACCTGTTGAATCCATAACGCCCGAACTATAGGAGAATGAACGACGGTAAATTTTCTGTTTGGATTTCTTAGCCAAACGCACATGGGAAGCTTCGGAGATCACATACTCACCGTTTGCATTCTTTTCATCCAAATCTACTTCGTCCATCTCTTTTTCCTTACCTATTGGCGCTCCCGTATCGCGATGGCGGCCAAATGTGGCTTCTTGTTCCTGCAGTGCTGTTCTATCCCATGTTTCCAAATGCATCTGAACTCGACGAACAGCCATGTACGTACCATTGGTCATCCAACCTTTTGATTGACCCGCATCGATCCAAGCGACTTCATTCATCTCGGCTTCTTTAGATCCATTAGGATTGACTGAACCATCTTTAAACGCAAATAAATTTCTTGGGGTCTCTTTTTTCTTACCCTTCATTGGATAGGAATTAAAACCTGCCTGTGTCCATTTTAATGATACTTTTCCTGATGCTGCACGCACTAAGTTCCGAACCGCGTGAAACGCAACTTGTGGATCATCTGCACATGCTTGAATACAAATATCTCCACCTGTATAAGCTGGATCTAGCTGATCTTTCGGGAAGTGTGGCAAATCTTTCAGTTCGGTAGGCTTTTTTGATGCTAAACCTAAAGACTCTTTTTCAAATAATGACGGCCCGACACCAAACGTCAGCGTTAAATTCGAAGCATCCAACCCGACCGCTTCTCCTGTGTCTTTTGCTGGGATGAGCATATTGGAAGTCTGACCATCAATCTGTTCGCCATTCATCATGCGTACAGCAATGGGAGTCCACATTTTAAATAAATCCATCAATTCTTGTTGTGAATTCACCAAGACATTCAACGAAGCAAAATATACGTAACTTTGACATTCTGTTGCGATTCCAGATTGGTGCTTTCCATAGAAATTGATCTTATTTTTTGAGCGTGGATTATCTTCTTCCTCTACCATTCCGAATACTTTGAGAACACTGCCAAGGCCCGATGCGCCGATTGCCACACCAGCTGCACCTGCTCCTGTATACTTCAGCATTTGACGACGCGAAATTTTCTTATCATAGAATTTTTCTTTAGTTTGGTCCGTCATAGGATCACTCCGTTACGATGCCCATCATACTTAATGGTTCACCTAGTTGATTTACCGCTTCTGACAGCGATTTTGTATCTTCTTTTGTTAATTCTTCATAGGATATATAGCCGCCATTGCCATCTTCATATTCGGCAAGCAGACTATTAATCGTTTTGAATTTAGTTTCGAGTTCATCGACTAGTTGCTGATCTTTTGCTACCATCTTATCTTTCAAGATTTCATAGATTTTTTCCGCGCCTTCAATATTTGCTTTGAAGTCATATAGATCCGTGTGAGAATAAATTTCTTCTTCACCAGTGATTTTAGAAGTAGAGACTTCATTCAATAAATCGACTGCCCCTGTGATCATCAAATCGGGTGATACTTCAACGGTTTCTACACGTGCACGCAGTTCTTTTGCATCCTTAAGCAATTGATCCGCAATCTCTGCGTACCCATCAGTTGTATTTTCCACCCATAGACCGTACTCAATTTTATGATAGCCAGACCATTCTTCTTCTCCTTGACCCTCTTCTTGAACATCTGCAAGACGTGCATCGATGCGTGGATCTAAGTCTCCAAAGCTTTCCGCAATCGGTTCAGAGCGTTCAAAATACATTCTAGCGTTAGGATAGATTTTCTTTGCTTCTTCTATATCTCCCGCTTTAACAGCGGTGACGAATTTTTCTGTGTCCATCACAAATTCATCCATTTGTTCAAGCGCAAACTCTTTATATGCATCTGTTTCAGCAGTTAAATCTACTTCTTCAGTCGCTGACGGTGCTTTTTCAGTAGATTCTTCAGCTGTTCCACAACCTGATAGTAAAATTCCTGTTGTTAAAGCAAAGGCCGTTACGAGTGTTTTGTTCATATTTTTTCCTACTTCCCACTGTTTAGTTTTATATTATCAATGATAATCGTTCTCAAAACTATGTCAATAGGGAATTAAAGGAGATAAATGTATTTATCTAGTATTTATTGTGTTTTTAGAAAATATACGAGATACTATATTCAACTAGATATTTTCTGTAAAGTTCTTTTCATTGTTAATATTCCGTAACGTATAATAGGTTGATTCGTCTACTTAGTAATTAGTATGAAGGGAGGGAATCAGTGTGAAAAGAAAAGTCAGTAAGCAACAATTCAATTTCTTGCAACAAGAGTTTTCTTTTCTACAACAGCAAGGCAAAATGAAAGAAGCAGATGCCAACGAAATGCTCTCGCTATATGAATCTAAAAGTGGCACTAATTTCGTGAGAATCTTGCTAGCTTTCGGAGCTATATTAGTGGGGATCGGGATTCTGAGTTTTATCGCAGGCAACTGGGCTGGATTGACGCCATTCTTTAAGTTTGGATTAATTATTGTCGGCATGATCTTGGCGTACTTTGCAGGATATAAGCTTGAAGGAAATTATGAACGAACATCTCGCAGTATGTATTATATCGGGGTTGCTATTTTTGGAGCAGGGATATTCCTGATTGGTCAAAGCTTTCATTTACAACATGCGGTGTATACCGATTTCCTATTATGGGGTATCGGAATCTTGCCACTAGCCTACTATCTAAAAGATCAATTGCTCGCTGTATTTGCTAGTGCATTTTTTATTATCTATAGCTTCAGTGCTTTCTCAGCTTATGAAATTGGAAGTTTCGGTCCTTTTTGGTTACTTCTATTAATTCCTCTACTATTTTGGATGAATGAAAAGCGATTTGGAAGAAAGAGCTCATTGTTCGTCATGAATGTTTTGCTTAGTGCGGCTTTTATCGTCAATATGCTAGAGTTCTTACATGTGGATGAATGGATTTCTGTGTTGATTGTCTTTGTATTAGGTGTTCTTCTTGCACTCGCACCTTTCAAACATTATCGTACAGAATCTTCTTGGACGGGTTCCGTACTCTTTGGAATCACGGGTATTATGCTGACTTTCCCGTTCATATGGGATGATTTACGATTTGGAGATTCAGCACCTTACATCTTCACTGCTATATTCGTTATCTTATTGATTTATTTTCTAAAGAAAGACAGCCTACCGGCTATTTTAATCACATGCACTTTAATCTACCGCTATTACACGGATATTTCATATAACTTCATGCCAAAATCATTATTTTTCATCATAGGCGGGTTGCTGTTGATCGGTTTTGGATTCTGGTTTGAAAAATCACGACGAGAGACGGTGAAACGTCATGAAGAATAAACGGAATCTATTTCTTTTAGCCCTAATCGTCCCTATCATCCTTCTGTTAGCGATGACTTGGAAGCCTTTATACACAGTGAATACAGGTAAAACTATCACACTAGAAACAGTACCTGTTGATCCACGCGATATTCTTTATGGTGATTATGTCAGTCTTCAGTTCGCGATTGAAGAATTCTCCAAAGACGATCTTGACCCTGCGCTTATTAAAGAATTCTCCAAACATAATACCGGAAAGCTGACGGTGTATGCGGTGTTAGAGCAAGAAGAAGGCGATTTATACGGGTTGAAGACCGTTACACATAAGAAACCAAGTGATGGGTTGTTTTTAAAAGGAGATATGTACTACTACGGTGAACATCATATCGATGACAATCAAATGTATTACGCAAATTTCCTTCCTGATCGTTTCTATGTAGCTGAAAATACCGGCATGCAGTTGGAAGATTTATCACGCGAAGGTCAATTGCTCGCTGAAATAAAAGTTCGTGATGGTTTTGCTGTGTTAGAAGATGTAAGGCCTAAATAGGTCACTTAATTGGAATAGCGGAAGCCGTTGCTGGAAGTCGTGGGAAACACGATTTCTAGTAATGGTTTCTTTTTTGAGTTTGTATTGTTTTGTACAGGGCTACTCGTTGAAGTGCTGTCGGATTACGTTTTTGTTTAGTGTGCGTAATAAGCGGCTTTGGGTTGTGGTTCTTGCACGTACTTTTCTTTTTCCTGTTCATCCAGGAGGTTGTGGTTTAGCTGCCTATGTAAGTGGTGAATTCATTGTCCCCACTTCGACGCTGATGGATGGCTTTCGCGTTGGAATGGGTGTGGGGCAGTTCGGGTAGTGGTTTTTACTCGTTGAAGTGCTGTCGGATTACGTTTCTGTTTAGAGTACGTAATAAGCGGCACTGATTTGTGGTTCTTGCACGTGCTTTTTCTGTTTCGTGTTTGATCAGTAGTTTGTGATTTAGCTGCCTATGTAAGTGGTGAATTCATTGTCCCCACTTCGACGCTGGTGGATGGCTTTCGCGGTGAGCCAGAGACAGGAAGTTCACCTGTCTTTGTCTCATCGCTACGCCTACCACAGCAGTCGCCTTCGTTGGATTGGGTGTACGGCAATTCAGGTAGTTGTTTTTAACCGTCAAAGTGCTGTCGGATTACGTTTCTGTTTAGCGTGCGTAATAAGCGGCAATGGGTTGCGGTTCTTGCACGTGCTTATTCTCTTCCTGTTTGATCAGTAGTTTGTGGTTAGCTGTCTATGTAAGTGGCGAGTCCATTGTCCCCACTACGGCGCTGGTGGATGGCTTTCGCGATGAGCCAGAGACAGGAAAGTTCGCCTGTCTTTGTCTCATCGCTACGCCTACCACAGCAGTCGCCTTCGTTGGAGTGGGTGTAGGGCAGTTCGTATACTTCTTTTTTAAAAGTACAAAATCAGTAACACCAAATCACTGATCTTCTTCCTATAAGAACCACAACCTAAATGAATTCCACTCAGTAGCGCAGGCACAACTGCGGGGTAGG
>NZ_PDYT01000038.1:0-9173 GCF_002743175.1 Sporosarcina sp. P20a | reverse complement strand
TTCATCGATCTTTGCAGACCAGTATGCTTCTTTTTCTTTTCTTTTCAAATAAATACCTCCCAAAATATGCTCTATGGGAGGAGTATCTCACGAATCTACTTCTATTAATATGTGTTCACTGTTTGACGCTTACGACACGAAAGAGAATCGGATTGAAGTTATATCTGTACAGGCTAGCTGTTAACTTATTAAATCGTAATCACAATTTTACCTTTCGCATGATGCGTTGCACTTAGGTCATGTGCTTCACGCAATCCCTTTTCGGTTAACGGGAACGTATGACCAATATGAGGTTTGACTTCTCCTTGTTCCATCAGTTGTCCCAGTTCTGCGAGTTGCTTCCCATGCGGTAATGCCATTCGTTTTCGCCTTCTCTGCATTTGGTTCACCTGCAATTGAAACGAGACGACCGCCTTTCTTTACAACATCTAAACTCTTCTCTAAAATTTCTCCACCCATTGTGTCCACTACTAAGTCAACGTCCTTTGCCACATCTGCAAAATCAGTCGTTTTATAATCAATGAATTCATCCACGCCGAGCTCTTTCAAAAATGCTTCATTCTTGCTGCTCGCCGTAGAATAAACGTAGGCTCCGAAGCTTTTCGCAATCTGTATGGCATAACTGCCCACACCGCCAGATCCCGCATGAATGAGAATCTTATCTCCTTTTTTCACTTGCCCAAAGTCAACCAGGCATTGCCAAGCGGTTAAGCCTGCCAACGGAACGGAAGCTGCCTCTTCAAAGCTGAGATGATCCGGTTTTAACGCCACTAACTCCTCATCGACCGCCACATACTCGCTGTATGTTCCATTCTCCATGGCTGGACGCGCGAATACCGCATCCCCCTTTTTGAACTGCGTCACCTTGCTTCCGACTTCACTGACAATTCCTGCTGCATCCCAGCCTAAAATTAGCGGAAACTCAAAAGGCATCGCGTCTTTCATATAACCCTCCCGCACTTTCCAATCAATCGGATTAATAGAAGTGGCATGCATTTCAATCAATACTTGCTGATCTTGGATCTCCGGTTTAGGAAGGTCTTTCTCCACTAACTGTTCCGACCCACCATATCGTTCAATTACGATTGCCTTCATTTCAAATACACTCCTTCTAATTAGTACGCTTAAATGATTTGGTTACCTGTATTTTCTATATTGTATACCCTGAATCATTTATCTCAATCGAAGGAGTGGAGGGATGGTGAAAGGTGCTTGTGCTTGGAACTTTTATGATGGTTTCTAGCACAGGTACCCTATTTTAAGTAAATCTTAGTAATAACTCTTTAACGAGGTTTGACAATTCATCTAGATGATTATTGATGTCTTCCCTCAATTCATTTACTATTACCCGATCATCTAAATGCCCGATTTGATTTCTTAAATAAGTGTATATTGTTTCAAAAAAATCTTTGTTTGGTAACGTTGTTTTTCTTTCTAAAACTTCAGGATTAACTTCTCTAATAAAATCGTCTACTGCTTTCTGATTCATTAAAATTGCAGACAACACACTATATAACATTATATATTTACCTATATTATCCTTCAACTCCGTTATACCCATAAATAAATCTATATAAGAGTTCTTATAAGTGTTTATTGATTTAAGACTAGGTACAAATCGATCAATGTTTTTATACACAGGAATAGCTTCAAATCTTGAAGAAATAGCTACAGCACTTTTGAATGCAAATTCATTTTTATTTCTATCTATCACTTGCGTTAATTTCCATCTTTCAATAAGTATATTTTTCTCAAAATAGAATACTCTTTTTAAATGAAAAAGAAAATGTTCTGCAATTATCTCAGCTTTTCTTTCTTCTATATTAGAAAAATAGAAATCAATGATAATTCCTTCTAAAATATCTTCAGCTTTGTCTTTCTTTCCTCTTATGACTACTTTTTCAACTGATGGTTCATGCTCCAAATGAATTATTGTGGGTTCGTTTAATATTAAGAGAACATCCACATTATAAATTAATTGCAAAACATAATTCCTCCTGTTCTCAGTAACTGAAGATAGTGATGCGTATTCATGAATATTAAACTAACATTAAATCTTCTCCCACAGATATCTCGATTTTCAAACGGAGGATGATTTGTAAAAAAAAAGAATCTTCTAATCGATTTTGATTAGATGAGTCCTTTTTTTACATATTATATTATATAATTCCCAATGAATATCAAAATTATTAATGGTACCAGGTCCACACACAACACTAGTTCAATTCAGAATTGCTTCCAACTTTCGTGAGGACCTGGTACCTTATTTTAAATTTAAGTTATGTGTGACTTGTAGCCATAATAGTTTCATAATTAGAGTATTTCCAGGCTGGGATGGAATGCTCAATAAGTTTCTTCTTCTGGCTTTTTATCATTTTACTCTTCATTCTTGATTTTCTCCAAGTCTGGGTCATAGAGTTGCAAGTCCCCAGGTATCATTCCTTGCTCCTTTAATTTTTGGATTAAAGGTTTTGGATCTAAAAAACCATCAGTATTTTTGGGAAAGACGTTAAGATCAACCTTTTTACCGGCATTCAATAGCCCTGCTTTATCAAGTAAATCGGCTACATAGTTTCTAGCATTTACGTACGCGTCATATGCATCGTAACCTTCATCTCCCGAAACGTGTATTCGGCCATTATGTACAATTTCGTTTCGGACCTTATATAACTTCTCATACCATCCAGGAATTGGACCATTAGGTTCGTTAAACCTTAAATTCGCCCCTAAAATTCTACCGATATGATCCTCTATGACATTCCTAAAAGGTATGGTAGACGCTCTTTCAATCTCTTCTTGACTTGCACCATTATGGATTAGAAGTAGCTTATGAGTATTACGAATAAATATTTCGAAAGAGGTTTGTAAATCAATTACCGCTTCAATCATCTCCTCTTTATGGAGGTGACTTCGGGCAGTTGCAAAGAATTTCTCAAAGAGAACAACTTCGGGGTAGGTGTCCCACATCTGCAAATAACCACCTACATTTGAAAGATCCTTCCCGGATAGCTGCTGAAAAGGTGGAATAATATCGTGTGGACGCGTTACATACTCAAAAGACTCTTTATCATCAATAATAAGCGTCAATAAAACTGGTAAGTCGCTAATTGTAATGTTGTGGATATGGCTGTGGCCATAATTAATCCGAAGTACATCAATATAACGATTCAAGAAATCAATGGCGTTATTAACAGTTAAT
This sequence comes from Sporosarcina sp. P20a, assembly GCF_002743175.1. Classification (NCBI taxonomy): domain Bacteria; kingdom Bacillati; phylum Bacillota; class Bacilli; order Caryophanales; family Caryophanaceae; genus Sporosarcina; species Sporosarcina sp. P20a. The sequence goes on along the minus strand of NZ_PDYT01000038.1, from coordinate 5,974 downwards.
CTTAAGATTTCATCCTTTTGTAGCCCAGTTATCATAGTTTCGTGAGGCATAAAATCTACCGTAATATAAGTACAATCGATTTCATCCAGTAAATGTTGTTGGTCAATTACTGAACCACGCCTATAAGAATGATAAGTCAACATGAATTCTGCATTAGGATATCCATGAATCGTGTTGATTCCGTCTTTTATCGGAATTTTGAAAGGCAAATACATATCAAAACTTATTTTCATATTCTCACTCCTTATTCTCCTTTGAGATTTCATTAAACACAGAATTAATGTTCCTTAAGTTAACCTTGAGCACAAGTAGGCCTGTCGATATGTGTTTAAGACTACCTAATACTTATAGTTCAAATTCTCAATCTTTCGTACGAAGATATCATGCTATCCTAACCGCTATTACAACATTGACTCATTCCAAGATTTTGCCCATCTGTGGAAAGTTGAACCATGAAATACTATGTTGCTAGTATAACAGAATTGTTAAAGGTACCAGGTCCTCACACATCTATTTTTTTATTATATTCGTTACGATAACTTCTAAGACCATCCGTTTAATTAAAGGTACCTGTGCATGAAACTTTCATGATTGTTTAAACATTCACGTTTGTTTCTTACACAGGTACCGTTTTTAAATCTATTTCCTTCAATCGCATTGGAGTGATATGTACTTTTAATTATAAAGTCTTCCTTCAGGCTTCTAGACAGCTCCTTTGAAAGCGGTCGTTGCTGATCAAGGTTCTTCTTCATCAATGTGAGTCGATCCAACTTTTCCTTCATAGCTAAATATCCCTTACTTACTATTACACCTTAATCTCATAATGGAGACGGAGGAAGTCGAACCCACAGACTCATGAAAGGTTATAATACCAGTGTTCTCAAGAGTTTATAGCTGCATTTTTAAATACTTGACTACGTGTGATAAAAATTCGGTGCGGGGGCAAGATAAAATGTATAATTGTTATCAACTAAAATCTCTGTATTTTCATGTGAAAAAAATTGAAAACAAATATATAATTAGATATGAAAATTAAACCATATTAGATATAAACCTAATATAGTTTAACGTTTTTATAACCTAAACTCTTAGCCTTATAAAGGCTTAATAATATAGTCTTCTCCCAAGTCAATAATATTTAGATCGAGGTTTTTCGTCATTTCTTTTATCTCTTCTGGTTTAAGTGATGTTCCTATGATAGTTTGTATATTTGCTTTTGATAATACTTCAAAAAGTTGTCTTTGACTTTTTTCATCCATCTGCTGTTGACCTGGCTCATCAAATATGATAAGACCTGGATGGTTCCCATGATACTGTTGACTTGTCTTATAAATAGCAATTATATAAGACCAAATCAGACGAATATTATCACTAGCTGAAGAACCAAATTTGATATCAAAACCGCTGACAACAGGTGTATATTTATCATATGAAATCATGATATCCTTCGTATTAATACTAGAGAAGTTAAATGTTTCTAATAAACTCAGAAACCCTTGCTCGAAATCTGTTAATTTTTCCTTATCCTGCGCCGAGAAATAATCTTTCGGCAAATCCGCCTGTCTTTCTAAGTAACCACGCCACTCTCCTTTAATTACTTCAAAACGCTGTTCTATTTTTTCGAAAGTGCTGCTCGCTTCATATAATTTATCTAGGCGAATTTTTAATTCTACTAATTTATTCAATTCTAATTTTGTCGGCAACTTGGGATTTTCGTTCAATTCGGATTTATATAGTCTTAATTCCCTTCTGGCATTTTCAAGGTGTTTGGAAATTACAGCTAGCTTTGATTGTTTATTTTGTACGACCTTTTGGGATTGCATTATACCAAATATTAACGTCTTGATTTGCTCTTTTATAAAGGTTATATTTTCAGATAAATCCAACGGTTGAATATTTGTTTCAGGAGGCATAAGTGAGTCTTCAATACACTGGTTACATGTTGGGCAGACATTAAGCGAAAAGGTTGGATCTACATTTGACCCTAGTTTGGAAAGTTTTTCAGCTTCTTGGTTCCTTTTTAAATCTAATTCTAATTTTTTTAGATTCTCATTCATTGAGTGCTGGTTGTTTCTTTCTAAATATAAATCCTGTCGAATAGAATTTATTTCATTTTGCAACTGTAATACTAAAAGGTCTTGCTCTTTTACTTTTTTTTCGTATTCTGATGTTACGTCTGAAATCTTTACAACACTATAATTTTCTTTTGCTTTTACTGCACGCTCTAATTCAAATATATAATCAACAATGGATATTAGTTTTTTATTTTCATCATAAACATTCAAAAATATTTCATCTAAGAGTGTAGGTTTTTCAGGTAAACTTGGAATCTCTGCGTGTATAGTGACTGCTAATTCCTCTACCTCTTGTTTTAAAGTGGACCATCTATTTGTCAGTAAAGCTTTCATAATTTTTAATTCTTCGCGTTCCTTAGTGTTCTTGGTAACATCCATTTTTAATAAAAATTCGAATGCACGTTTAGATAAATCTCTTATTCCAAAACTCCCCGAGAATGGTGAATAAAAGCCACTCCAGCCTTTAGTTTGCTCTACGAAAAATAAAGGGAACAGTGTCTGAATGTATAAAATCCTGTCTCTGCCTTCGAATGTTGGGACCTGTGGCAATTCCCATTCTATAAAGCGGGATAAGAAGGTATGAAATCCTGAGTTCTCTGATGCAGAACCCTGCATATGAACGTAAAAGTCTTGAAAATTCACTTTATCTACTTTTGACAATAGGGCTCCAAAATGAATTCTAATTAATTTTTCATCAATACTGGATGACTTAATCCATCTAGTTAGTGTAATGATATCCCCTTTATGATTGGAAATCTCCAACTGGACTTTCGATTCTAAGATAGGAATTTCTTCCCCCTTAAATAATAGCTTATCTTTTAAAGCAGGCTTCATTGTTTTCGCATTTCTTCCACCGAGCATTTCTTCGATTCCTAATATATATAGAATTGAATTTAAAGTGGAACTTTTTCCGCTTGTATTTTTAGCTCTTAATATATTAAATCCGTCTTGGAAGGGAATACTGGTGCCGAATACTCCTTCTGCCGTATCAATCGTTATCTTTAGGTGATTCAATTTTAATCGATTCATGAGGAATACCTCTCTTTAAATAATTTCAAAATATAAGTATCCGATAGGCTCTTTTTAATTGTTTTCAAGAATTTTTTCTCTTCTAAAAATACATCCTCTTTTATTATACTATGTGCTAAAACCTCTCCTTTTTCTGTTAATGAGAATTTACCAGTCTTATCGTTAAATAAAAAAACTCCCATCGTCACACCAAAATTTAAAGCTCTATTCAAAAAAGGGTCAAAGCTAATAATTGGGAAGTAACTTGTTTCCTTTAGTTTGAGCAGTCGCTCATAGCGGTCTTCATTCTGCAATCCCCAATTAAATAACTGTAATTTTAAAAGAGATGCTGTTTGTTTTGTTGATGAAAGGTGCAGGATTAGAATAATCTGTGAAATTCTGTAGATTGGCCGCATTTCGGGCGGGATAGGTACTCTTTTCCTACTAAATTTAATTTCTTTTATCTCATCAAATGGTAGATCCATTATTTTACCCTCCAAAATCTAATGGACAGTCAATTAACCAGCTCGCAATTGCTTCATGACATAAATCGTTATACACAGAGAACTCAAAGACATCATGAAACTTTTCCCCCATAAGTGCTGTCTTATATTTTTCCAAAGTATCATCTAGCAATTCTTTTGGTGCTAGATCAGTCAGTAGTACCTCCGCTTCCAAATGACTTGCAATGGAACTCTTTATCTTCACTTGTTTCTCATATGCAGAACTATATGTCCGCTGCATATGATTTAAAATTTCCTGACCCTTAATATAGTTTCTCACTTGCAAATCAATATATTTATTTGTTCTCTTAGATCTGTTTGGTTCGTCTAAACCGAGAAAAAGACTTCCTATTTTCCTATCCAGTATAGCGATGGATGCTGTTTGGCATTGTTTCCAGTTAATGATCTCATCTGCATCAGGTATTGAGACATTAATATTTATTTTTTCATCTAAAATCTGCTTTGCCTGAATAATTTCTTTTCCATAAAATAACTCATCATGTGCAAGAACATCAAAACTGTCATCCAATAGATCTTTCATCGTTTCATCAATTCTATATTCAACAGCTTTTGCATGGCAGTGCCTAATCAGCTCTTTATTTGTAATTTTTGGAGTGATAAAAATCCATTTTTTAATTTTTACTCCTTGAAAGAACTTCAGTAATTGGCTCTTGAATTTCTTTAATTTTCCTAAGTCTTCAGTAATCTTGCCCCTTTGATGTTCGTAGAGTTTACTAGAGTCATATTCCTCATCGGGGCAATAGCATTGAAAAACAATTCCTTCTCTTGTAAAGCCCTCAATACCTAAATCACCATTTGTATGTGCAGTCATCTCTTGATAACCATCAGCTTCATATTTCATTTTCAAAAAGACTTGACAGTGTTCTTCCCAACTGTCTCCATTGTATGTACCAAAAGGTGTTATGATCATATCTATCCCCCACACCAAAAATAAAGAGTTATATGAATTATTTTTTCATTTACAATGGTACATGATTTTTATCATTTTAGCTATTTTTGTTGGAAAAGCTATTACATATATTCAAATAATATTCATGAGAAAACTTTGATATTGAACGGATAGAAGAATTGCAGTTTATAAGTATTTATATCAAAGAATGAATTTCAGTTGAAAGGGGTTGATTTTTTTGGGGGATTATTGTTTTTATTTTAGGGAGTAATAAAGGATGTTTTAAAAACATATCACCGCCCATAACCGATATTATGCGATGGTTTATTAGCACAATCCGAATCAATGAGATTACCACTTCTAGCAAAGCAGGTTATATGTGAAAAGTAAATTCGTTATTCTTTCCAACTTTAGAAGTAGTTATTTTAGCTTTTGGTCATTTTGCGTCTACGTCTTGTTTTCATCCTCACCAAGTTTCATAACATAGTAGCCTACAAGTTTTGATTGTTTAGCTGACATCTCTTCGCTAACCCTTTTAAATTAAGCAATAATCTAATATGAAATCCGTGTGTTTTTGGAGACCCCTACTACAGATTTTAATGGACAGTATAGCCATCAAGTCTTGAACAGCCCCCTTCTCAACAATTGTACCTTCCATTACAACATTAACACCAATAAAAAAGAGCACCAATACAATTAATAGATGCTCATACTACTAATATAATTATCTATAACGTTGCAGAGTTGTTAAACTTTCATTTGTATTTTCAAAGGTAAGCGTCAAATAGTGAACACATATTAATAGAAGAAGATTCGTGAGATACACCTCCCATAAAACATATTTTGGGAGGTGTTTATTTGAAAAGAAAAGAAAAAGATGCATACTGGTCTGCAAAAATCGATGAATATCAAAACAGTGGACTAGCACTTTCTGAATGGTATGAAACCGCAGAGGTTGCCGTCCACAATATGAAGTATTGGCTAAGGAAGCAGTCACCAGTTAATCATACCGAACTTCAGGAGACCAGTTGGGTCTCCTGCGTAGTGGAAGAATCGATAGAGAACTCGATTTCCTTGAAAGTAAATCATGTGGATATCGAGATGACGAATGGCTATGATGAAACTCTGTTACTTCAAGTGATCCGGACGCTACGTCAGATATGATGAATGGTCGCGCCGTTGGGCGCGTCTATCTGGCTGCTGGTCCGACAGATCTTCGGAAGTCGATTGACGGACTAGCTGTCATTGTCCAAGAGCTGTTCCAACTTGATCCTTTTTCCAAATCGCATTTTGTCTTCTGTAATCGAAAGAGAGACAAACTCAAGATTCTATTCTGGGATCACAATGGATTCTGGCTCTATTACCGAAGACTAGAGAAAGGGCTGTTTGATTGGCCGGAACTTGAGTCTGTTCAACCTCTTTCCATTTCGAGCCGACAGTTGAACTGGCTCCTGGATGGATTACCGTTGAACCAACGT
>NZ_PDYT01000037.1:0-15525 GCF_002743175.1 Sporosarcina sp. P20a | reverse complement strand
CTTACAGTATCTACAAAAGTATGTACTTTCAGGTAGACGATTCTCTTTACTAGTCATATAAATTCTTTTTGGGTCAATAGAATAATGCGACAAGCCTTGTCATCATCACCTTTTCAAGAGGGAGTCGCCGCCAGCTTCCGCTTCAATCCTACGAAGATGGTGCGAATACTTAGATCGCCCACTATAGAAGGATTTGAATTATTGTTTAATTTTAACTTATTTAGATTCAAGTACTGAAGTTCAAAACCTATTACAGCACTTATTTTAAAGCATAACAAAAAGTATCACCCGCTCGTATTGCGAGGGATTGGAGCGTAGGAGGGGCGACTCTGGGAGGATCAGCGGGACAGGTGAAACACCCTGCGAGCGAAGCGAAGGGGTGTGGTTCACCGCCCGCCCTCCAGAAAGCGTCCCCTCCGAAGCGCAAATCCCCACCCCAACACCACCGCCAGCCACAACCTGTCCAATCCCTTACCCCAACACTAAGTCACCCTCCCCAAGACAATCTTAGGAAAAATGATACAGCGCACTATTTGCACCTAGCTTTTTACAATGCTAAAATGGAGTGTGACTCAAAAATCTTGATCTTAAACTACGGACCAGACAACGAACTTACAACTGGCAGGCGCGTCCTGCTAATTGATGAAGCTATGAGGATGTGACAATAAATGCTTGGCGTATTGAATAAAATGTTCGACCCAAACAAACGTGACCTAAAACGACTTGAGAAAATTGCCGATCAAGTAGAACTATTGGCTGACGATATGGAAAAACTGTCCGACGAACAACTGACAGCGAAAACAGACGAATTCAAAGAGCGTTACCAGCAAGGCGAAACAATCGAAGACTTGCAACCTGAAGCGTTTGCTGTCGTGCGTGAGGCCTCCCGCCGTGTGCTGGGACTATACCCATTCCGTGTGCAAATCATGGGTGCTGCGGCTCTTAACGAAGGGAATATCGCGGAGATGAAGACCGGTGAGGGGAAGACGTTGACTTCTACACTCGCCGTTTATTTAAATGCACTGACTTCCAAAGGCGTCCACGTAGTAACAGTCAACGAATACTTGGCTAGCCGTGACGCGGAAGAGATGGGGCAATTGTATTCATTCCTTGGCATGAACGTAGGCTTGAACTTGAACAGTCTCAGTAAAGAAGAGAAGCGTGAAGCGTATGAAGCGGACGTAACATACAGCACGAATAACGAACTCGGTTTCGACTATTTGCGTGACAACATGGTGCTTTATAATGAACATAAAGTACAGCGCCCACTTCATTTCGCTGTAATTGACGAAGTCGACTCCATTTTAGTCGATGAGGCACGTACGCCGCTGATCATTTCGGGTCAGGCAGCAAAAGCACAGGAATTATATCGCTTAGCCAATCGCTTTGTGATTACGCTAAAAATAGAAGAAGATTATTCTTTTGATGAATCGACTAAAGGTGTTGTGTTAACAGAGCAAGGTATTGAAGCGGCTGAGAAGGCGTTCAGTATTGATAACTTATTCGATCTGCAACACGTGACGCTTAACCACGCAATCAATCAGTCATTGAAAGCGCATGTAAGTATGCATAATGACGTAGACTATGTGGTAGAAGAAGGCGAAGTAGTCATCGTCGACTCCTTCACAGGTCGTTTGATGAAAGGCCGTCGTTATAGTGACGGTTTACACCAAGCGATTGAAGCGAAGGAAGGACTTGAAGTTCAGAACGAGTCGATGACACTTGCGACAATTACGTTCCAGAACTATTTCCGTATGTATGAAAAGCTGTCCGGGATGACGGGTACAGCGAAGACAGAGGAAGAAGAGTTCCGCAACATCTATAATATGAACGTTATCGCGATTCCGACCAATCAACCGATTGCTCGTGATGACCGTCCAGACTTGATTTTTGCATCGATGGATGGAAAGTATAAAGCGGTAGCGGAAGATATTAGGGATCGACACGAAAAGGGCCAACCGGTGCTAGTTGGTACGGTAGCGATTGAAACGTCAGAAATTATTTCGGCATTCTTGAAGAAGTATGGCATTCCGCATAATGTCTTGAACGCGAAGAATCATGAGCGGGAAGCCGAAATCATTCAAGACGCTGGTAAAAAAGGTGCTGTAACGATCGCAACGAACATGGCTGGTCGTGGTACGGATATTAAACTGGGCGATCATATCCAGGACGTTGGCGGTTTAGCGGTCATCGGTACGGAGCGACATGAGTCGCGACGTATTGATAATCAGCTTCGTGGACGTTCAGGGCGTCAAGGTGACCCAGGTGTTACGCAATTTTATCTTTCATTAGAAGATGAATTAATGCGTCGCTTCGGTTCTGAGCAAATGAAATCTATGATGACAAAACTCGGTATGGACGATGAAACACCGATCCAGTCGAAAATGGTATCACGTTCAGTTGAATCTGCTCAGAAACGGGTAGAGGGGAATAACTTTGATTCACGGAAACGTTTATTGCAGTATGACGATGTACTACGTCAGCAGCGTGAAGTGATTTACAAAGAGCGTAATGAAGTACTTGGTTCAGAAAATATTCGCCCAGTTCTTGAGAATATGTTGAATTCCGTTATTGAACGCGTAGTGGCGATCCACACTGCAGACAATACGGTGTATTCAAAAGGGTTGAAAGACTATCTGGAAGCGAACTTATTAGCTGAGGATACTGTGACGATCGAAGACTTAGAAGGTAAAACACCAGAAGAGTTGCAAACATTTATTCACGAATTGGTGATTGCGCGCTATAATGAGAAAGAGCAAGAAATGTCCGAAGAGCGTATGCGTGAATTTGAGAAGGTTGTCTTGTTGCGTGCGATTGATACCAAGTGGATGGATCATATCGATGCGATGGACCAACTTCGTAACGGAATTCATTTACGTGCATATGGACAGAGTGACCCACTTCGTGAATACCAAGCAGAAGGATTTGCGATGTTTGAAGATATGCTGATTTCCATCGAAAACGATGCGACGAAGTATGTCATGAAGGCAGAAATCCGCAATAACTTGGAGCGTGAAGAAGTAGCAAAAGGTCAAGCGAACAATCCGAAAGAAGATGGCGCGCCGGTTGCTAAAAAGCCAATCCGACGCACTGTTAATATCGGCCGCAACGACCCTTGTCCATGTGGCAGCGGTAAGAAGTATAAGAACTGTCACGGCAAAGCATAACGAGAAACAACCACTCAGGAGGAAACAATTATGATGGAATTATCCGATGTTCGCAACGAGTTAGAAAAAACCGCTAAGAAATTAGTGGACTTCAGGGGGTCTCTTTGACTTAGAAAACAAAGAGACTAGCATGCAGGAGTTAGATGAAATGATGATGGAGCCGGGCTTCTGGGACGATCAAGATGCAGCTCAGAAAGTTATTTCACAATCAAATGCATTAAAAGATGTAGTAGGCGAATATCACGCGTTGAGTGATACGCAAGAAAATCTAGAGATGACGCTTGAACTGTTACGTGAAGAAGCAGATGAAGAGTTACAAGACGAACTTATATCCGAATTAAAAGAGTTCAAAAAGAAGATGGATCAATTCGATCTTCAAATGTTATTAAGCGATGAGTTTGATAAAAATAGTGCAGTAGTTGAAATACACTCAGGCGCAGGCGGCACCGAGTCTCAAGACTGGGCATCGATGCTGCTTCGTATGTACACGCGCTGGGCAGAGCACCATGGCTTTAAAGTTGAGACGCTCGACTATCAAGCAGGTGACGAAGCAGGCGTGAAGTCGGTCACACTCGGAATCAAAGGGCATAATGCCTATGGCTACTTGAAAGCGGAGAAAGGTGTACACCGACTCGTTCGGATCTCACCATTTGACTCTTCCGGTAGACGCCATACCTCATTCTCTTCCATTGAAGTGATGCCGGAGTTTGAAGGCGACATCGAATTGGATCTAAAGACAGAAGATATTAAGATTGATACGTATCGTTCAAGTGGCGCCGGCGGACAGCACGTTAACACGACGGACTCTGCTGTGCGTATGACTCACCTTCCAACGGGTGCAGTCGTTACGTGTCAGACTGAACGTTCACAGATCAAGAACCGTGAACGTGCGATGAATCTTTTGAAGGCGAAGATTTATCAGATTCGCGTAGAGGAAGAGGAAGCACGCTTGGCGGATATCCGTGGCGAGCAGAAGGAAATTGGTTGGGGTAGTCAGATTCGTTCTTATGTTTTCCATCCATATTCGATGGTGAAAGATCACCGTACGAATGAAGAGACGGGTAACGTTAGTTCTGTGATGGACGGCGAGATCGATCAGTTTATCAATGCGTATTTGCGTTCAAGAATTTCTTAATCATATAAAGGCAGCTGGGCAGGTCATTTTTTAATGACTTGGTTCGGCTGTTTTTTAATTAATTTAATTATGTTCATTGTGGGATTGAAGGTAGAGAGGAAGGAATGGCTGTTGGGGTGGGGATTTGCGCTTCGGAGGGGACGCTTTCCCATGGGCCCGCGGTGAGCCAACTGTTCGCTGTGCTCTCTTAGTTGTCTCACCTGATCGGGCTGATCCATCGGGAGTCGCCCCTCCTACGCGCCAATCCCTACAGTTTAAGTGGGTGACAATTAAGTGCAGTACATTATAGGTTGGCTTGGCTGTTGATTTTAAAAGAGAAGTTACCTGTGTATTTTGTGAAGGATTTAGGGAATGATAAAACATTACTCTAGTGCTGGTATTTGTAAAAAAAGTTCATTGAGGACTTTATTCTTGTTTAAATTGAAAATGGATCATTATAAATGAAAACGTGTATAATAATTGATTTTGTATGTGAACTTTTGTCACATTTGCACTTTGAATATTACAAAGAGGTTACAATATTACAGACTATGACAGGGAGTTATCTTTATTCACTCTAAATCCCGTGATAAAGGCTAAATTTCCTCGATATTTTAATCATGTGATAAAATTTAATGTTTACTAACTAGAAATTTGGTTAATACTATATATGTACTTACTACCAAAGCGTCTTTTTATGGGGTGTAACAGACGAAAATCATGATTATCCTTGATAATTTGTAACTTTGTCATCACTATTCACCATAAATCGATTGATATTTGGTATACTACTTATGTTAGAAAAATTTTAATAAAAGGGAGGGTATTACATGAAGAACAAACTATTAGCTACACTCTTCGGAGCGGCACTAGTTCTCGGCGCTTGTGGTGGAGGCGACGATAACGCTGCACCAAAAGATGACGCTGCAAACGACAACGGTGCAGCAACTACTGATGTAGATGCAGAAGCAGTTGTACAACAAAGCTGTGCGTCATGTCACGGAGGAAACTTAGAAGGTGGAGCAGGTCCAGCACTTGATAAAATTGGTGGAACACTTTCTGAAGAAGAAATCCATGACGTGATCGTTAACGGTAAAGGCGCTATGCCTCCTGGTATTATTCAAGGCGAAGAAGCAGATGCAGTTGCTGCTTGGCTAGCTGAAAAGAAATAATGAACATTCCGATCGTCTCCAAGATTTTCTTGGAGACGATCTTTTTTTTGTACATACATCCGTAAGATTTACTAGTTTTTTACTATTACGCTTGCTTGTTCAATTGATACATAACTGTAATACATGGTAGGGTAAAGCCCATGCTATAATAAAAATGGCGAATATGAGAGAAAAACAAAATTCAGGTGGTTATGATGTATGATTGTAATGAAAAATGTATACAAAAAGTACCCGAATGGTGTTGTAGCCTCAAACGGAATTCATGTCGAAATCGAAAAAGGGGAGTTTGTGTATGTTGTCGGACCGAGCGGGGCAGGTAAATCCACGTTCATTAAAATGATGTATCGTGAAGAAGTCCCGTCTAGCGGATTGATTTACTTCAACAATACGGAACTGACAAAGATGCATAGACGAGATGTCCCTTATTTGAGAAGACAAATCGGCGTAGTATTTCAGGATTTTAAACTTCTGCCGAAACTGACTGTCTACGAAAACATTGCGTATGCGCTGGAGGTAATCGAAGAATCACCGAGCGTAATTCGTCAAAAAGTGACAGAAGTGCTGAAATTAGTAGGGCTCACCAAGAAAACGAGAATGTTTCCAAATGAACTGTCAGGTGGAGAACAGCAACGCGTGTCGATTGCACGATCGATCGTCAATCAACCGAAGCTTGTCATTGCAGACGAACCGACAGGAAATTTAGATCCAGAGACTTCATGGGAAATCATGAAGATTTTTGAACGGATAAATGCACAAGGCACAACGATCATTATGGCTACACACAATAAAGATATTGTGGATAATCAACCACATCGCGTGATACAGATCGAAGGCGGACTCATCACACGAGATGAGAACGAAGGAGAATACTCCAATGAAATCTAGAACAGTACGACGTCATATTCGGGAAAGCTTCAAAAGTCTTAGTCGAAACGGCTGGATGACCTTTGCATCGGTAAGCGCTGTTACCGTGACTTTATTATTGATTGGCGTTTTCATTGTCATCATGATGAACTTAAATCAATTGGCTGACAACATCGAAAATGATGTGGAAATCAAAGTGGTCGCGGAACCAGGAGCTAGTCAAGAAGAAGTCCAGGATCTATTGAAGGAAGTTAAAGAGACCCCAGGTGTTGCCGAAGTCAAGTATTCCTCAAGAAAACAGGAATTGGAGCGAATGATTCAATCTTTCGGTGATGAGTTAGCGCTCTACAAACAAGACAATCCCCTCGGTGATGCATTATATGTCAAAGCGGATGATCCGAAAAACACGGCATCCATCGCAAATGAAATCGCATCGTACACGTATACGTTTGACGTGGAGTACGGTGAAGGTAAGGTAGAAAAACTTTTCAACGTCTTGAAAATAGGACGAAACATCGGACTGGGCTTAATATTGGCATTGCTGTTTACTGCCATGTTCCTCATATCGAATACTATTCGACTTACCATTGTGGCAAGACGAACAGAAATCGATATTATGAAATTGGTCGGTGCAACAGATAGTTTCGTGCGGATTCCTTTTATGCTCGAAGGTGTATGGCTAGGAATTTTTGGTGCGATTCTTCCAATGACTCTCATGACGATATTTTATTCGAAATTGTATGATTTCTGGGAAGGTCGTTTGCAAAATCAATTATTCCATTTGCTCGATCCTAACCCGTTCCTATTACAATTAAACTTTTTACTGCTATTCGTTGCCGTCTTTATTGGCGTCTGGGGTAGTTTCATGTCAGTTAGGAAATTCTTAAAATCGTAATTTTTACTAAGGAGAGAACTCGGATTTGATAAAAAGACATAGAATCATTTCAAGTGTCCTTGCGGTTTGTTTGCTTACCACAACGGTTGGCAGTGCAGACGTATTCGCGGACTCTCTGAAAGATTTGCAGAATGAAAAAAATGCAGCAGAAGTGAAGAAGAAAAATTTAGATTCTACTATCCAGAAAAAAGAATCACAAATACAGGAAAAGCAGTCGAAAGTCGATGCGCTGATCACTCAAATCAAAAAACTAAATGACAAGATTGAAGAAACCAATCAAAATATGGATCGGATCATTGCGGAAATGGATCAGACCAAAATTGAAATTGAAGAACTTCAAGCTTCTATTAAAGAATTAGAGATTCGGATCAAACAGCGAGACGAAGTATTACGTGAGCGCGTTCGTGTGATGCAAGTCAAGGGAAATAAAGTCAGTTATTTGGACGTACTTCTTGGTGCTAACAGTTTCGCGGATTTCATTGACCGTTTTTCGGCAGTATCTACATTGATGGATGCAGACCGAAAAATCATTCAACAGCAAGAAGATGATATGGCGCTGCTTGAAGAAGAAAAGAAGCTTGTAGAGCAGAAGTTAGCTGAACAAGAAGAGCGCAAGAAAAAAATTCAAGCCATGAAAGACGAATTGGATAAACAAAAGCTCGAAAAAAGAGATGTAGTTAGAGAACTCGAAAGAAGTCAAGAAAAACTTTCGGGTGAAAAAGGCGCATTAGAAGAAGAATATAGCGAAACGGTAGCATTTAGTTCTAAACTAGAAAAGAAAATTATCGCAGAACAAAATCGTTTAGCGGAAGTCGCTCGTAAAGAGCAGGCAAGAAAGCAAAAGTTGCAGCAAGAAAGATTGGCGGCAGAAGCAGCAGCGGCTGCGGCAAATAGTCGTTCAGGTGGCTCTGCAAGTTCAAGTGCAACTCCGCCTGTCTCAAGCGGATCTTGGACAAAGCCGACAACGGGTAGTCTTAGTTCAGGATTCGGCTGGCGGACTCATCCGATATCGAAAGTGAAGAAACAACACCGTGGAATGGATATAAGCGCACCTACAGGAACTCCGGTTGTAGCAGCAGGAAATGGTGTCGTATCGTACGCGGGTAGTATGGAAGGATTCGGTAACGTGGTCATGATCACGCACTCCATGAAAGGTCAAATTTTGACAACTGTTTATGGGCACCTTTCAACGATTGGTACAAGCTCAGGACAATCTGTCGATAAAGGTCAATTAATTGGAGCGGTCGGTTCGACAGGTTACTCTACAGGTCCTCATTTACACTTTGAAGTGCACGTAGGAAACTTCTCTGCAACAGGTCCTAGTGCAGTCAACCCTTTGCATTACGTTTCTTTTTAATATAGCATGAAATGAAAACCTACCTGAAAAGGTAGGTTTTCATACGTTCATAGAAAGAATAGGAGGATTGACGATGCCGGTTACGCACTATTATCCAATCGCTTCGATTACGATGCCGTCATCATGGATTGCGTTCATTGCGGGTTTCATAGTAACCTATCTATTCATTCGCTTATACTTTGGTAAAGTACATGGCGCACGAGTCGGCGATCTGTTTTTCAATGTCGTGATTATCTGGAAGTTGTCTGTGATTTTAACCGATTTCTCTATGGTAATGAAAAATCCGCTCTCTATTCTTTATTTCCACGGGGGGCTGTTCGGCTGGATACTTGGGTTGGTCGTAGCCGGTTTATGGATGCTTCGGCAAGTATATAAAGAGAAGTGGAAGCGTATCGATAAATGGTCGCTATTGCTTGCGTTGATTTGCTGGCAAGCTATCTATCAAATCGCTATGACCTTTCTAAATGAAGGCAATCTGGTAGTGAAAAGCGCAACGATTCTTTTATTTGTCGCGATCTTTGTATTGTCGTGGTGGAGTGAACAAAAGAAAGTCAATACAGTAAGCGAACTTGCATTTGTCTTGATAGCTGTTCATTTTCTCATATCCGCCATTCAAGGAAGTCTACTGAATACAGCATTCATCACGACCATTATCATCGGTTTGTTCATGTGGGGAATAGAGAGAGCTACGGCACAACCGATTAGCGGAAAGGAAGAGGTAGAGTGAGTAAGAAAATGCTTGGCTATATTATTACGGCATTAGTTATCGGTACATTGATCTTCATCATGGTGCAAAATACAGTTGGACAGAAAGATCCTGTGGAAGCACCGATTACACAAGTTAATCCGGAAGATGCATTGCAGGGGGAAGAGGAAGGTTTGGAGCAATATTCACCTGCACCGGACTTTACACTTGAAACACTTGCTGGCAAAACGGTGACGCTTTCCGAGTTGAAAGGAAAGAAAGTCATTTTGAATTTCTGGGCAACATGGTGTCCTCCATGTAAAGCAGAGATGCCGCATATGGAAAGTTTTTATTCAAAACTAACGGATGAAGACCAAGTAGAACTGATTGCTGTCAACGTTACGGAGTCCGAGAGACGTGGTTTAAGTGAAGTGGAAACGTTTGTAGATTCTTATGAATTAAGCTTCCCGATTCCGCTAGATAAAACGGCGGAAGTTACACATAAATATGGTGTGATGTCCATGCCAACAACGTATATGATTGATACACAAGGGCGCATTGCACAAAAAATCATTGGGCCATTAGATGAAAAAACATTGAATGAATTAGTCGATTCCATGGATTGAAAAAAGAGTCTGTTCTCGTGTCGTAACTTCTTGTCTCCCTTCATATAGTGAAGAGAGGAGGAGGTTATGAATGCGTAAGAGCAGGCTTTTTTTGGTGGGGGTGTTATTACTAATCGGCATCATATGGCTAAACGGCTGTGGTAAGCAAGAAACTGCAAAGAATGAGTCGATCAGTAAGCTGCCTGTAGTGGATGAGGTGTTTGAAAAGATTCAGGAGAGAGCCGTATATCCAGTCAAGAAGGACGAGCTGATTGAAGGGGCGTTGCGTGGAATGACCGATACAATCGGCGACCCGTATTCGACGTATCTGACCGGTCAAGAAGCGGAGTCTCACCGGGAATCACTCGCAGGATCACGTGTCGGGATTGGGGCGGAAATGACACGGACGAACGGCAAGTATATTATCGTAGCTCCAATTAAAGGAGGTCCAGCAGAAAAGGCAGGATTACAGCCGTATGATGAAATTGTACGTGTCAACGGGGAGCGTTTGGCCAATGAAACATTACGCGATGTAGTGAATATGATACGGGGCGATAAAGGGACGGAAGTGAAGTTGACCATTTTTCGACCTGAAGCGGATAAGCATATGGAATACACGATCACACGCGATCATATGCCCGTGCAGTCTGTATCACATCACCTGATTGAAGAACGGGATGCTAAGCTCGGGTACATAGCGCTAAGCATGTTTGGTGAAGAGACATCAAAAGAGTGGCAAAAGGCTACGTCTGACGTCATTAAAAAAGGTGCCCAGGCGATCATCATTGATGTGCGTGGAAATCCAGGTGGCTATTTGAAGGCTGTATCCGAAATTTCCAGTAGTCTATTGGAAGAAGATCGAACGTTCGTCGTGATGCAAGATGCAAAAGGAAATTTGACACCTGTCTCAACGGAGAAAGACGAGAATCTTTCATTCAATGAACGCTTGAAACAAATTCCGATTGTCGTCGTACAAGATGTCGGCAGCGCATCAGCGAGTGAAGTATTGAGTGCAGCGATCAAAGATCTGAAACGTGGCGAGATTATCGGCACGACGAGTTTCGGAAAAGGAACGGTACAGGAGACGATGGAATTATCGAACGGCGGAGAATTGAAGCTGTCGACAAGTAAATGGCTGACGCCTAAAGAGAAATGGATTCATGGCAAAGGGGTCACAGCGGATATTGAAGTAAAACAGCACACATTATTCACGGAGCACTTACAGATGGTAACGGACACGATGAAGGAAGGGCATTTTAATGACCAAGTTGCGTATGCGCAACGCATGCTCAAAGCATTTGATCATCGCCCAGGCAGAACGGATGGTTATTTTGATCGTGAAACGGCAGAAGCTGTACAGTCATTCCGTACGGAGTATGAAATTAAGGAAGGCTATGATATGGATAGAGAATTTTTCATGGCATTAAAAACAGCGGCAGAAGAATATCGAGCGGAGCCAAAGAACGACAAACAGTTGCGGATGGCGGTCGATTTCCTCGTCAATGAACTGGAAAAATAATAGCAGGGGCGGTTCGGCAAGGTCTTGGTAACGGGACACGCACGAACAGCCTCTTTTTCTTTGTGCAATTTAGCTTAATTTGGAACTTCCTTAAGAACTCTCTCGCTATTTTCCTTCTTTTTTTGTACAATGAAGAAAAGAGCTGTAAAGACAAGCGAGAAAGGTGACAGAAGATGTCTAGCGAACTATTACTTAATTTAAAAGATGCATTACTTTACTTTTTTCTAAATCCAGTCTGGCTAATTGCTTTAGTAGCTGCCTATATGCTGGGTAGTAAACGAGTAAGCCGTGAGCGGACAGATTTCAATGTGGGTATAAACAAAGGTTCCACTGAAATGAAACACATTCTTTCAGTAGGTTGGTTGCACGGCTTTGTCCTATCAATTCTGATCGCAGGTATAGGGTTAATCGTCGACTTTAACTGGATCATCATTTTATCCGTCGTCATGTTGCTCGTTATTGTATCATTCTCCTATAAACTAGCATCACCGATCTACTATGCAACGATTGCGTTTTTTGCGCTGTGGGCATTGGATCGATTTGCGGGAGACTTCTCAATCGGCACATGGTTCGTTCAGGAAGACCTGGACTTCTTCGGTACATTAGCTATAACGGTACCGATTATTGCGGGATTACTATTAATCTCGGAGGGCTTATTAGTTCGTCGTCATGCGGCGCGTCATACGTCTCCAACATACGTTCCGACACAGCGCGGAATGCGTGGTGCAATTTATCAGTCGAAGTTACTTTGGCTCGTGCCGGTGGTATTTTTAGTACCTGGACATATGGTAGCGGAATTTGCTCCATACTGGCCGCAATTCACATTAGGTTCAGAGCAATTTTCATTCATTCCGGTACCTTTAGTGATCGGCTTCTCACAACTGGTGCGTTCTACGTTCCCAGACGTGCTACTCCCTAAGATGGGGAAAGCAATCGCTTGGATTGGTATAGCTGTAGTGGTGGTAGGTATTGGCGCGATTTGGATGCCGGTACTTGGTTGGGCGGCACTGCTTGCGGGCGCCTTATGCCGTATCTTGTTGAGCGCTATGATTTCATTATCAGAACGCAACAAGCAAGTATTGTTAGTGCCTCAATCAGAAGGTGTCTATGTAGTAGCAGTTCTTGCCGATTCACCAGCAGAGAAGATGGGAATTGTCCCAGGTGATTTGATCAAGTCGGTGAACGGCATCTCGATTCATAATGAAGATGAACTGTATGATGCGATCCAAGTCAATGCTGCACACTGTCGTTTACAAGTTATCGGCCGCGATAAAGAAGTACGTTTGAAGCAACAAGTGCTGTTCCGTCACGATCACTTCCGTCTAGGTATTGTGGTTGTGCGATAAAAGGGGAGAACAATATGCATGATTTCGAAACGAAGTTGATGTTTGCGATGTTGTTGCCAGGGATATTAGTTGTGTTTTTCACGCGCGTGACATTTCATCACGTCGTTGGATTAATTTTGACAGTATCGCTCATTGCAGCTTCCGTCTATGCGGGTTATACGCATAATTGGATGTTGTATGTGGCGGATGCTGTGTCACTGACAGTAGGTTTTTGGTTTGCGTCGCGCATGGTGAAGAATGCGCGACTGAATCAAGCCGAGGAGTGAAGAAAAGCGGTTTTCAAAGAGCATACATGCTTTGGAAACCGCTTTTTTGTTACGAATAATAGATAGTAGCTGTTTTAATCGTCTGCGTATTGGGGAATAGTGAGAATAAGAGTTAAAATAAACTATACACAGCGAGCGCCGCAATTGTACCAATCACGACAAACATCACGTCGAGGCCGATGAAGGCTAAAGCGAACGCTATAACGGCACCTAGTATGCCGAAAAGGATATCATCTTGGATATGTATAATAGCTGGGAAAATTAGTGCACCGAGTACTGCAAAGGGAATATTGCGCAACACGCCACTGACGATTGGCGGTAATTCCTTGCCATCAAGAATGGTTAACGGAATCATTCGTGGCACATATGTGGCGATGGCCATGCCGAGTAACATCCACCAATAAGTAGATCCCATCAGTTTACCTCCTTCTGTTCGGTAAAGTGTTCGACGTTTTTATTACTCTTTACATATAGAATCTCGACAAATATAGCGGAGGCGAGCGTCGCTACCAATATCGACCAGCCCGTTGATAATAGTTGCGTGTAATAGAGTGCGCAGTGAATAGCTGCCGCAATCGCTGCAAGCAACACCACTTTACGATTGCCTTTCATGGACGGGACGAGCAGACCGATGAACATTGCATACAGCGCAACAGACATCGCTTGTTGTAGAAATTGTGGTAAGTTGGCCCCAATGACGTGACCTACTGCAGTGAAAATAACCCAACTACTATAGGCGATCAAGGCAACGCCAAATGCAAAAGCGGTCGTGATCTGTCGATTCTTTTGCGTGGCGAGAACAGAAAAAGTTTCATCCGTAATACCAAACGCATAGATCGCTTTCTTCCATCTTGGCGCAGGTTCCACTTTTTCACTTAGAGCAGCTGTCATGAGGAAGTGCCGGATATTGACGATAAATGTATTCGTCACTATGAGCCACGGAGCAACGCCGGTCGCCAGTAAGCTGAGCGCCATATACTGAGCGGCTCCTGCGTAGACGAATAGACTCATTGCGGTTGCTTCAATAATAGAGAGGCCAGTCGTTTTTGCGAGCAGTCCGAACGTCAGCGCAACGGGAAAATAGCCGATGGCAATACTCGACCCTGCTTTCAGGCCTTGGGAAAAGGTTGTATTCATTAGGCAGCCCATCTTTCTTTTACCAATCTTGGAGCTAGTATACTATAATTCAACAAATTCTACAGCATTATGACTAAAAATTATGAAATCAGTGAGGGTGTTGGCGATGAATGAATGGCTATCAATTGATAAAGTGGAGGAACTAGCAGAGCAGTATGAGGCGCTAGGTTTTTTTATGGGATTAATTCCAACGTTTTTGGAAGCATTCCTACCGTTTCTGCCGCTCTTCGTATTTGTAATCGCTAATGCCATCGCATTCGGTTTTTGGCTAGGTTTTGCACTTTCCTGGGCTGGAACGGTAGCGGGTTCGTATGTCGTGTTCTTGCTCGTCCGTAGATTTGGTGGCAACAAGTTCTTCTCGTTCCTGACCCGTCCCAAAAAAGTGCAACAACTGATTCAATGGGTAGAGCGTAATGGCTTCGGTCCATTGTTCGTCCTAATTTGTTTTCCCTTTACGCCTTCCGCTTTGGTAAATCTCGTGGCGGGCTTGTCGAATATGAACAAGAAGAATTACTTGTTTGTATTGATGCTTGGTAAGCTCGTGATGATCATGATGATTACGTTTATCGGCTATGATGTGCGCGCACTCGTCACGCAGCCGATCCGTACGTTGATTATGTTTGTCGTGATTTTCTTGCTGTGGTTGGTAGGGAAAAGGTTTGAGCGTAGGTTGACGCGGAAGGTGGAGGACGATTTCAGGAGTTTTTCTAGTGTGCATGGTGATGGTAAAAAAGAATAAAGGTTAACGGTTCCTGTCTCTCTTTTCTTTCGGTACAATGGAAGAAAGAGCGGCAGGATTTTTTGATCGGAATTATAGAGTGGGTGGCACCGTTGATCACGTCATTCTGTTGGGACGTTGCTCGACTGGTTGTTGTTTACTGAAGTTAGTGAGTGTCTGCTTTCTGGACCCGCGCAGGCACGTGGGGGATTGCCTCCAGCCAGGAGCCAGCTGGCGGTGGTGCTGCCAGTTGTCACCTGGCCACGGCCTACCCCGCAGTTGTGCCTGCGCTGCTGAGTGGTATTTACTTTGGTTGTGGTTCTAAGTAGGATAAATTTCGAACCTTACCCAACCTGGAAACGCGGTTGGCGGAAAGACTAGGCGGCTGCGGGTCATTTTCACTTTTGGTTGTGGTCGTTGCTCGACTGGTTGTTGTTTACTGAAGTTGGTGAGTGTCTGCTTTCTGGACCCGCGCAGGCACGTGGGGGATTGCCTACAGCCAGGAGCCAGCTGGCGATGGTGCTGCCAGTTGTCTCCTGGCCACGGCCTACCCCGCAGTTGTGCCTGCGCTACTGAGTGGAATTCATTTAGGTTGTGGTTCTTATAGGAAGAAGATCAGTGATTTGGTGTTACTGATTTTGTACTTTTAAAAAAGAAGTATACGAACTGCCCTACACCCA
>NZ_PDYT01000036.1:0-17084 GCF_002743175.1 Sporosarcina sp. P20a | reverse complement strand
TCCATAAGAGAAATTCGATTAGCTCGAGTTTCATTTGCTGGCATCAATTAAGATACTCATTTTGTTTGTGTCACCGTTAGGTGCACAAACTGTATTTCGTTAACGTTTTGCTGTTCAGTTTTCAAGGTTCATTCGGTTGGTCTCTCGTAAGAGGCAACTTTCTAATAATAACATCTCGCTGTTTCGTTGTCAACACTTTTAGTAAAAAACTTTTTCGTTATGTTTTTCGCTAAGTCGCTAACTGCAAAAGCAACTTCATAAATATACCACCCGTTTTTAAATAACGCAAGTGTTTTCTTCAATTCTTTTTGATTTTCTTTTACATTCTATTAAAACACCGCATTTAGGCAATAAAAAAACAGCTCCAATATTGCTATTGGAGCTGTCATATCAGTCTTTAGGACGCATTTGAGGGAATAACAGCACGTCGCGGATTGATTGCGAGTTCGTCAACAACATGACGAGACGGTCAATTCCAATGCCAAGTCCACCTGTTGGTGGTAGCCCGTATTCCAATGCCGTTATGAAATCTTCATCCATTTCATGTGCTTCATCGTTTCCTTGTTCCTTCTCTACCAGCTGCGATTCGAAGCGTTCGCGCTGATCGATTGGATCATTTAGTTCAGTGAAAGCATTCGCGTGTTCACGACGTACAATGAATAGCTCAAAACGATCTGTATAGCGTGGATCTTCTGGGTTTTTCTTTGCAAGTGGAGATACTTCTACTGGATGTCCGTAGATGAATGTTGGTTGCACGAGTTCTTCTTCTACTTTCTGTTCGAAGAATTCATTCAGTATATGACCTACTTCCATAGAAGCAGTTACTTGGACGTTATGTTCTTTTGCCAGTTCATGCGCTTGTTCTTTCGTCAGTTGCTGCCAGAAGTCTACCCCTGTAAACTCTTTGACTGCATCCGCCATGTGAAGTCTCTTCCAACGTGGCGCTAATTCGATTTGGTCATCACCGTACTGGATAGTAGTCGTGCCGAGTACTTCTTGTGCGATATGCGCTACTAGATTCTCCGTTAATTCCATGATATCGTTGTAATCCGCATACGCTTCATATAACTCAATCATTGTGAATTCAGGATTATGACGAGTGGACATTCCTTCATTACGGAATACACGTCCGATCTCATATACTTTCTCAAGGCCTCCAACAATCAGTCGCTTTAGATGTAGTTCAATAGCAATCCGCATATACAACGTCATATCTAGTGTGTTGTGGTGTGTAACGAACGGGCGAGCCGCTGCTCCTCCTGCTATTGAGTGAAGCATAGGTGTTTCTACTTCAAGGAAGCCTTGTCCATCCAAATAATGGCGCATCGATTGAATAATCCGGCTACGCATAATAAATGTTTCTTTGCTACCTTCTGTTGAGATTAAATCCAGGTAGCGTTGACGATAGCGTTGTTCTACGTCTTGTAGACCATGGAACTTCTCAGGCAACGGACGCAAAGCTTTCGTTAAGAATGTAAACTTTGTCGCTTTAATAGAAAGTTCTCCTACTTTTGTTTTGAAGATAATACCTTGAACGCCGACAATGTCTCCAAGGTCTGCAGAGGTAAATAGCTTATAGGCATCTTCACCGATAGCGTCTAGACGTACATAAATCTGGATTTGACCTCCAAGATCTTGAATGTGCGCGAAGCCAGCTTTACCTTTTCCACGCTTTGTCATGATGCGACCAGCAATGGTTACTTCATGCTCGTTTTCTTCCAATTCTTCTTTTGATTGCTCTTCATATGTAGAGCGTATCTCACTTGTCAGGTGCGTACGTTCAAAACGCTGACCGAACGGATCCAAACCATCTTCGCGTATATCTTTCATCTTCTGGCGTCTCACCAAAAGCTGATCATTCATTTCATCCATATTGGACATTTCCTTTCACTCCTTCATACTTTGACCGTCCCTCTTCCCAGGATCAGTCGTCTGCAACTATTGTACACAAATTCCAGGCCTAACAAAAGGACAAACAGTTATCTCGTTCTATTGTATAGAAAAAACTGCCCTATTATAGAGCAGTTTGGTCATTCAATGTTCAATCTTATCGTAAAAACTCTTCGACTTGTCCAACCTTTTTCCAAAGACTCACTCCATCTTCCTTTATCGCTAGCTCTACACGATAAAGTGTCCCTGTTATAGGATTCTTTGCATTCCTGTTAATCTCAACTAGCGGAACGAGTACGAATGCACGCTCTTGCATACGAAGATGCGGAATGATCAGATTCTCCAATTGGATGTGTTCCTCGTTATATAGCAAGATATCCAAGTCTACCGTACGTGGTCCCCAACGTATTTTACGCATTCTACCGAGCTTGTTTTCAATAGTTTGGCATGCACTCAATAACTCGGTAGCTTCTAATGTAGTCTCGAGATGTACCACGATATTCAAAAACTTTGCTTGTTCAGTCAATCCAACAGGCTCGGTTTCGTATACCGAAGAAACTTGTAACACCTTAATAGAAGGATACTCATTTAACAATTGCACAGCTTGCTGTAAATGTTCGAAGCGATTGCCTATATTTGATCCCAGTGACAAGTAGGCGTTATTCAAGAGAAACGCCCCCTCGTGATTTCCACAGAAACGGATGAGTAATGTCCACGAATGGGTGGATCCGGCTTTATAAGTACGACCCGCACACCATTCACCTTTTCCGCAAAGTCTGTCATGATCGTTCCCGCCACCGTTTCAGCAACCGTCTCGATCAAATGAACCGCTTCCCCTTCTACGATATTCTTACACATCTCATACACTTCTGCATAATTCATTGTTTTCGATAAATCATCCGTCTGTCCGGCTTCCGCAAGATCCGTCGCCAATGAAACAGTCAGACGAAAACGCTGTCCAAGTTTATTCTCCTCGGGCAATGCGCCGTGGTAACCGTAAAACTCCATATCATTCAAATGAATATAATCCATGAAATCCCTCCATTTTATCGCTTACCCAGTGTATGCTGCTTTCTTCGTCAGTACATCCATCATTTTGACCATTCGTGAAATTTCCTTTACATCATGCACACGCATAATGTGTCCGCCATGCTCAATGCCGTAGCAAACCGTAGCACCCGTACCCTCTATACGCTCTTCCACAGGCAGATCGAGCACTTTACCGATCATGCCTTTACGTGACGTACCGAGCAAAACTGGATATCCAAGATTAGCAATCGAAGACAACCCTTGCATCGCCAATATATTCTGCTCAAGATCTTTCGCGAAGCCGATGCCTGGATCCAACCAGATCAGGTCTTCACTAACTCCCGCTCGCTTTGCAATATCGATACTCTCTTGCAAGTCTTCTATAACAGCCTCCATGAACGGCAGCTGGTAATCACGATTTTCACGGTTATGCATCAAAATGATAGGTACTTTATAGAGCGCCGCCACTTCCGCGATCGCTGGTTCCCGCTTCGCACCCCATACATCATTAATTATACTTGCGCCCGCTATAATCGCTGCTTCCGCCACAGCTGCCTTTGACGTGTCAATTGATATTACACAGCCGAGTTCCTTCGCAAGCAACTCGATGATTGGTACAACACGCGCAATTTCTTCTTCAACTGAAACTGGTGTGTACCCCGGACGAGTGGACTCTCCGCCAATATCGATGATTTTCGCACCATCGGCAAGCATTTTTCGCGCATGTTCAAGTGCCGGGTTTTGCTGGCCATATTTCCCGCCATCCGAAAACGAATCCGGTGTGACATTTAATATCCCCATAATCACCGTTTCTTCAGCAAAATTAATCGTCGTTTCACCCAGTCTATAAGATGCACGCGCTTTTGATAATCTCATTACTAGTCACTCACTTTCATTCGGTTGACGGCTTGTTGGTAACCGGCATGCAATTGCTGATAGACCGGTCCTTCCTTGCCAGAAAATCGTACTTCTCCTACTCGGCGAATTGGAACTAGTTCCTGAATCGCGTTAGTAATAAATACTTCTTCCGCTGATTCAAGCTCTTCCTGCATATATAACCCTTCATTGATTGGCAATCCGAGTTCTCCAGCCATCTCGATAACAAATGCTCGTGTCGTACCCGGTAAAATACCCGTGTTCAATGAAGGTGTATACAACTCACCTTGCTTCACCCAAAACACATTCGATGTAATGCCTTCTGCCACATAGCCGTCCGAAGTAACAAATAAGCCTTCTGTTTCTTTCAATGAAGGTAACTCCAAACGTCCTTTGACGTTGTTCGCATACTGGTGTGACTTATGACGAACGACACTTTCCGGTTCATTACGCGTTGTCGCAAGCCAGACACCATCTTTCTCCGTATGTACGGGCGGCAAATTAAGTGCTTTTTGGAAGATCAATACATTCGGTTGTTTATATTCTGCAGGTGCTAACCCGATATCATGCACACCAGCTGATATGTTCAATCGGTAATACCCATCCT
The DNA here is from genome assembly GCF_002743175.1 of Sporosarcina sp. P20a. Lineage (NCBI taxonomy): Bacteria > Bacillati > Bacillota > Bacilli > Caryophanales > Caryophanaceae > Sporosarcina > Sporosarcina sp. P20a. The sequence continues at coordinate 12,682 of NZ_PDYT01000036.1, read as the reverse complement.
CATAGCCATTCTCTTCATACAAAGAATGAATAGCCGCTAGAATTTCTTCATCACTATATGGCATGTCAATGCGGTAATCCGCCAAGGCCGATCGCAAACGAATCATGTGCGGCTCATAGAGGAATACCTCTCCGCCATATGTACGAAACGTTTCGAAAAATCCCAGGCCGTAAAGAAATCCATGGTCAAAAGGGGATATCTTCAAATCTTCCGCAACTACTCGCTTGCCATTCATCCAGCAAATCAATGCAGTTGCCCGCTTTCTTCACGAGTCACCAATTCCGCCATCTCTTTTGCTTGCCATAGCGCTTTCGCTTTATTAAGAGACTCTTGATATTCAGCGGCAGGATCCGAATCAGGCACTAAGCCAGCACCCGCTTGGATATGCACGATACCATCTTGAATAAACGCTGTACGAATAGTGATATTCAGCTCCAGATCTCCGTTGAAACCAATCCAACCCATTGACCCTGTGTAGAGCCCTCTGCGGGTCGGTTCCAGTTCTTCAATGATTTCCATCGTACGCAATTTAGGATCCCCCGTAATTGAGCCTCCAGGAAATACGCCATGCATAATAGGTGCCAGATCTTCAGAAGACGCAGTACCACGAACATTCGATACTAAATGCATGACGTGCGAATACTTTTCGACGACCATGAATTCATCGACTTCCACTGTACCTTCCTGACAGATCCCTTGAAAGTCTGCACATTCCAGATCAACAAGCATCTTATGCTCACCTATTTCCTTCGCATTCGATACCAACTCTTCCTGCAACGCAAGATCTTCCGCGTCCGTCATCCCACGCTTTCGCGTACCACCAATTGGACGTGTACTCAATTCAGTTCCACGCTTTTTCAACAATAGCTCAGGAGAACCGGAGACCACTTCAAAATCCGGTGCCGCCATATAGGCCATGTAAGGTGAAGGATTGAATGACCGCAATGCCTCATACATCAACAACGAAGGTGCAACAAGTGGTTTTGACTGACGTACGGACAAATTCACTTGCACGACATCTCCATCCTCAATGAATTGCTGTACATCACGCACCATCTGCTCGAACTGCTCACCTGTGACGGAAACTTGTAGGTCTTCTTCCGTAACATCCACGTCCACTGCCTGTCCGGCAGTAAATTGACGATTCTGTAAACCCATTTGTGAAGCTTTCATCCATTCATTCACCATACTGTCCAGTGCATGTTGTTTCTCAGGCAATGTCATAAAATAAACATTATCACTTTCTATATCTAGCACAGCCCACTGATCAAATAGATAAAAGAATACGTCCGGTGTCTTCAAATCGTCTTTCGCGTGAATAGGTAACGTCTCGTAGCGTCTAACATAATCGTAACTGACCATCCCAATCGGCCCCCCTTGATAGGCAGGCAAATCATTCCGATGCTCTAAGTCATAGTGCGCAATAAAATCATTCAACAAGACTAGCGGATCCTCACCCGTCAGCCATTCCTCTTTACCATCACGCCATTCTAAACGTAGACCTGTTTCAATTGCGTTGAATGTCACAAGCGGATCAAGTCCCGCCACGCACATCTTTCCCCCACGACCACTCTCTAATAAAACATGTCGTTCCTTCTCGGTTGCAAGTTGACGATAGGCATAAAAAAATTCGTCTTTTGTCATTGAAGCCGTCTGATAGGCTACTGTATTCATGCTAGTTCCCCCTGCGTCTCTGATATTCACTCCGCGTTACTTTCTTCTATTAATTGTTTGATCATCGTATCATCCAACGGCAACATCACTTTATCCGTGATGACACCTTCTTTATTAATAATATACGAGGTTGGATAGACTTTTATCTGATACATTTTCATAACATCGCTATCCTTATCCAATAAAATTGGGAACGTTAATTTATATTCGTCGACGAATTCTTTCGCGCTCTCTACCTTATTCTTCTCGGTTTTCGTCATATTGACTGCGAGTATCTCCATATCGTCGGATTCTTTATTGTCTGTATAGTAGTTTTCCATATGAGGCATTTCCGAACGGCATGGCGGACACCACGATGCCCAGAAGTTCAACATGACCGTCTTGCCACGATAATCGGACAACTTGACCGTATCACCTGATAGTGTAGTCAATTCGAAATCTGGAGCTAAGTCCCCTTTAGCAAGCCCTGGCTTATCGGTGTCCGTAGAAGTTTGCCAATCCTCCGGCAAACGATCCACCACATCTTTCGGCAAGCTTTCCATATTCAAATCCTCGTAACCCGGTAAGCCACCCGTTTCCTCTTTAATTTCCTTATTCAATAAGAAAATAATTGTGCCCATGACAATCACAATTAAAACTGAAACTATTATGCTCCACTTTTTATTCACAGTGAGCCTCCTCTGTTCTATGTATAACTAGCTTGGTTCGTCTCAATTATACAGAATTTTGCCCACTGATAACAGCTTGACGATTATGCTTTTTAGTTACTGAATATAAAAAGAAACTGTCGCTAGAAGCAACTTACTACTTCTAGTGACAGTTTCATATGTGCAGAGGATACAATTACGTCTTAGGAATCACTGCAACACTAGCAGATGGCTCCCGCGACACCTTACCTTTTACTCTTCATCAAATTGATAAAGTGGCGTGCTCAAGTAACGCTCTCCGTTAGACGGGATAATCGCTACAACCGTTTTACCTTTACCTAGTTTCTTTGCCACTTGCAACGCAGCCGCAATCGCCGCACCCGAAGATACTCCCCCAAGAATACCTTCTTCACGAGCCGCACGACGCGCAAACGTATACGCATCATCATTAGAAACTTTGATAATTTCATCGTAGATTTCCGTATCTAATACTTCCGGCACGAATCCAGCACCGATACCTTGAATTTTATGCGGTCCCGGCTTACCTCCAGATAATATCGCCGAATCTTCCGGCTCTACTGCTACGATATGAACTCCAGGGAAACGCTCTTTCAGCACTTCGCCAACTCCTGTAATCGTACCACCCGTACCGATTCCCGAGATAAATGCATCTACTTGATCCAAAGCATTCGCAATTTCTGGACCTGTTGTCAGACGATGAACTTCAGGATTTGCTTCATTATTGAACTGTTGTGGCAAGAACCAGCCGTTTTCCGCTGCTAATTTCTCGGCTTTCGAGATTGCACCTTTCATTCCCTCAGCTCCCGGAGTCAGTACTAACTCCGCTCCATATGCACGAAGTAAATTGCGTCGCTCTAAGCTCATCGTGTCAGGCATAACAAGTACAGATTTATATCCTTTAGCAGCTGCGATCATCGCAAGACCGATTCCTGTGTTCCCACTAGTCGGTTCGATGATTGTGCTATCTTCTTTCAGTTCACCGTTTTTTTCCGCCGCCTCGATCATAGCAAGCGCAATACGATCCTTGACGCTTGAGCCAGGATTGAAGAATTCTAGTTTCAAATACACATCTGCGTCATCTGCACCTGTTAAACGATTTAATTTTACTAACGGTGTATTACCTACCAAATCAATAACAGAATTTCCCACTCTACTCATTTGTCATCCGCTCCTAATACCTAGTATTTTAATATGCTTTGTTGACTTAATATTACTACCTTCTATTTCACTTGTCAATAAAACCATTCTGAAGATTACGATTATAAACTTCTTATTAAACAGGTTGTATAGCAAGCCCGATGTCGATGTATATACAAGTGTGTATTCGTTTTAGTTAGAGCACTTGCGCGGTTATTGATAGCGCTTTCTAACTGGACTACATAAATTTCCGTAAATTAATAAATTACCCGCCGCCGCAAAACACTTTTGGCAACGGGTCAATAGTTTAGATTCTGATCAAATTAACTCTCGGAGTTCTTGCTCAGAGAATTGATACTTCTCCAAACAGAAGTGACATTGCGCTTCTGCACCATGGTCTTCATCGATCATCGCTTGGATTTCTACAGCTCCAAGTCCTTTAATCGCTTCGCTAAAACGCTCTTTGGAACATTCACAATCGAATTTCACATCTATTCTAGAGAGGAATTCTACGTTTTCCTGACCTAGTACTTCTACCAGGATTCCTTCTGGTGTCAGTCCGTTGTCGATCATAGTAGAGATCGCCGTCATGTTTGCAATTCTTCCTTCCAGCAATTCAATGGTCTCTTCCGTAGCCCCTGGCATTACTTGTAGAATAAATCCACCTGACGCTTTAACTGTGTTATCCGGATCAACGAGTACACCTAATGCAACAGCAGACGGCACTTGTTCAGATACTACCATGTACTGGGTAAAGTCTTCAGCAATTTCCCCGGAAATAATCGGTACTTGCCCTGTAAAGTAATCTTTCATCCCTAAATCTTTTACGATAGAAAGCATACCTTCCGTACCTACTGCTCCACGAACGTCTAATTTACCTTGTTCATTTAACGGCAAGTGCGTTTGTGGATTCGTCGCATAACCACGGACTTCCCCTTTTGCGTTAGCATCCACGACAATTGGACCTAGTGGACCATTGCCCTGAATTTTCACCGTAATGCTATCTTCACCTTTTAGCATAGCGCCCATCATGACCGATGCTGAAATCGTACGTCCTAGAGCAGCAGTCGCAGTCGGCCACATTTGGTGACGCTCTTGCACCTCTCCTACTGTTTCTGTTGAACGTACTGCATAAGCCCGAATTTGGCCTTCAAAGGCTAGTGCTTTTACTAAATAATCTGTTGTCATTTTATTCTCTCCTTACAAATTTCTCTCATAAATTAGATGTAATCCCTTAAGCGTCAGGAAGTCATCCACAATATCGATCACTTTGGTTTCAGATGCAATTAAATCCGCCATCCCACCTGTTGCGATGACAGTAGGTTCTACTACGCAATCTTCTTTTATACGGTTGACAATTCCTTCTACTTGGCCAACGTATCCAAATATAATACCCGACTGCATGGCAGCAACCGTATTCTTACCTACTACATGTTCCGGACGAGCGAGTTGAACGCGCGGTAATTTAGAAGCACGATCAAATAAAGCTTCCATAGAGATCTTAATACCAGGCGCAATCGATCCGCCCATGTATTCGCCATGTTCATTAACATAGCAATACGTAGTCGCTGTTCCAAAATCTACGATAATGAGCGGGCTACCGTATTCACGAATGGCTGCCACCGCATTGACAATTCGGTCTGCACCGACTTCGCGAGGGTTTTCATATTTAATATTTAATCCTGTTTTCACACCCGGTCCAACGACCATCGGCTTTTGATTAAAGTACTTTTTACACATTTGCTCTAACGGGAACATAACAGGCGGCACTACAGAAGAAATAATAATGCCTGTGATGTTAGTGAATGAAAGCCCCACATGCTGGAACATCGCCTTTACTTGCATAGCGTATTCGTCTTCTGTCTTATGTCGATAGGTTTCCATCCGCCAGTGGTGCTTCAATTGATCCCCTTCATATACACCTAACACAATATTCGTATTGCCTGTATCTAATACTAATAACATAGTCGCTGTCCCCTCTTGCTTTGACTTTTTCCCGTACATCATATCATAATTTCACATGCAGATACTGTGAATGTGTACTGAACGCACTTCCCCTTCATAAGAAAACAGCCGACTGTATACAGTCGGCTGCTGGGTTCACTTAGTCTCTACGTTCTTCGTCAATAGATGGCAGCGTCTTATCTACCGCTCCACCTTCACTTGGCAAGTCACCGATTGACGGGTCAGATGGTGCACCCGTGCTATCCGGAGTTGTAGTTTCCACAGGGGATTCTTCTACAACTTTCTTGTCAACATTACTACCATCGTTGTTGTCGTATGGACGGTCAGGCAATGTACCGTGATCTTTCAAGTGATTGATTTGTTCCGCATCCAACGTTTCGACTTCCAATAAAGTCGTTGCGATCAGATTAAGCAAATCTCGGTTTTCAGTCAAAATTTGTCTCGTGCGTTCATATTGCTCTTTAATAATGATTTGCATTTCAGAGTCAATCTCGTATGCGATTGCTTCAGAATAGTTTTGCTCGGAATTGAAGTCACGTCCAAGGAATACTTGGCCGCCTTGCGTCTGACCGAACTGCATCGGACCAATTTTATCGCTCATTCCGTATTCTGTAACCATCGAACGCGCAATACCTGTAGCACGCTGGAAGTCATTATGTGCACCGGTTGACACTTCACCAAGTACGATTTCCTCTGATACACGCCCACCTAGAAGTCCCGCAATTTTGTCGAGGAGTTCAGGTTTTGTCATGAAGTAGCGATCTTCTTTCGGAAGCATGACCGCGTATCCGCCAGCCTGCCCACGAGGAACAATAGTTACTTTATGGACGATTTCTGCATCATCGAGCATTAATCCCACTACTACGTGACCCGCTTCGTGGAACGCGACAATGTTTCGTTCTTTTTTCGAAATGACGCGATTTGTTTTTGCAGGACCTGCAATAACACGATCCGTTGCTTCATCAATATCGGACATATCGATTTTCAGTTTATTTCTTCTCGCTGCTACAAGGGCCGCTTCGTTCAATAAGTTCTCAAGATCAGCACCAGAGAATCCTGGCGTACGTTGAGCTAGAGCTTTCATATCGACTGTATCGTCAAGCGGCTTGTTACGTGCATGAACTTTCAACACTGCTTCTCTTCCTTTAACGTCTGGACGACCAACCGTAATTTGACGGTCAAAACGTCCCGGACGAAGAAGTGCCGGGTCCAAAATATCCGGACGGTTTGTAGCGGCAACGATAATAATCCCTTCGTTTCCTTCAAAGCCATCCATTTCTACTAGCAACTGGTTCAATGTTTGCTCACGCTCATCGTGACCGCCACCTAAGCCGGCTCCACGCTGACGTCCAACTGCATCAATTTCATCAATAAAGATAATACATGGTGAGTTTTTCTTGGCATTTTCGAACAAGTCACGCACTCGAGAAGCACCCACACCTACGAACATCTCAACGAAATCAGAACCTGAAATCGAGAAGAATGGCACGCCTGATTCACCTGCTACTGCACGTGCAAGCAATGTTTTACCTGTACCTGGAGGTCCTACTAGCAAGATCCCTTTTGGAATTCGTGCACCTAACTCCACAAACTTACTGGCATCTTTCAAGAAGTCCACGACCTCTTCAAGCTCAGCTTTTTCCTCATCTGCACCTGCAACATCATTGAAACGTACTTTCTTTCGATCGTCTGTTTGCAGTTTCGCTTTACTTTTCCCGAAGTTCATCACCTTGCCGCCACCGCCGCCTTGTGATTGGTTCAGTAAGAAGAAGAAAAGGATAATAATAATTATGAATGGTACGAGTCCTGTAAAGAACGATACCCACGCGCTTGTTTCTTTTGGCGGCAGGATGTCAATCTCAGTACTTGTCGTTTTGACAATTTCACCGATACTGTCCATATCATTTTCCGGAATGTTCGTTACGAAAGTTTCACCTTTTTCGTAGCCAGCCATTTCACCTTTTACTTCATACACAAGCTGTAATGGCTGAAAAGTTGCATTTTCAACTTTTCCCTGTTCCAGCGCTGTGACGAATTCATCATACCGAATTGGTTTCATCTTCGGATTTGGATTGTTAAGCGAACTGAAAATCCCCATTATTGCTAGGAAGATCAATCCATATAAAAGAAAGTATCGAAGTATTCGATTCATCCCAAGCCTCCTCATCTCATTCAACAAAAACTAAACAGAAAACTATTGTAAATTTTAGCATAGATTAACACTACTTAACAAAAGAAATGCCTTAAGGAAAATAGCCTTCAATCCGGTTCATTACGCTTTCGTTAGAAAGAGTAGATTTCCTTTTTCAATACACCGATATACGGTAAATTACGGTATTTCTCTGCATAATCCAATCCGTATCCAACTACGAATGCGTCTGGCACATCAAAACCAACGTAATCTGCTTTTAAATCTACTTTACGTCCTGTTGGCTTATCCAACAACGTAACAATCTTGATAGAGTTTGCTTTTCTGTATTTAAACAGCTCTACTAAGTAATTCAATGTTTTTCCACTGTCGATAATATCTTCAATAATCAACACATCGCGACCTTCTATGCTTGTGTTCAAATCTTTAATGATCTTCACTTCACCTGATGAAACCGTCGCATTTCCATAGCTAGAAACATCCATGAAATCTAATTCAATATACGTATCAATGCGTTTGATCAGGTCACTCATGAATGGCAATGCACCTTTAAGTACACCAACTGCTAATGGGAACTTTTCACGATACTCCTCAGTTAATGTTGCTCCAAGTTCTCGGACTTTCTCTTCTAGTTGCTCTTCTGAAATTAAAACATGCTCGATATCTTGCGCGATCATCGGCCCGTCCCCCTCTATTTTATCTTGTCTCGCCTTCTCGCGTAATCCATATGTATGAATCGCCTTCCAGTTGGCGGTGTGAAAACATCTCACTATACCGTACACCGGGTACTGCACACACAGTACCGCTTGCCGTCGTAATGACAGGCTGCTGTTGTCTTTGCATAATTCCTATCTTTTCATCAATCAATATCCGCTTTACACGTTTTGTCTCGGACATTCCTTTGATCAACATTCTGTCTCCGGTCATCCGAAGCCTTACAGTTAACGGAAGTTCTGACTCAGGTAATTGGAAATACCTAATCTCATCTGATGGTAAGAGTTCTTCAATTATATGTGCGTTGGCATAATGCCAGTAAAACTGAATATTTCCCCACGTATGCCAAGTACCTTTCGCAAGTACTTTTGGACGAAGAGTTGCTACATCAATATCCATTTTTGTAATTAGCAGTTTATCATATTCCCTGACAAACCGATAGCCATACGCCAAATCAATTGTGACATTCCCAGCCGAGTTCGTAATGTGTTGTAACAGTTCATCCACTAATGCAAAATGCCACTCAGCGTTCTCTGCTGCTGGGTTAGTTAGACATTTTAATAGTAGTTGAATCACGCGCTTTTGTAAAGCGTAGGGAATAGCAAGAAATGCCTCCCGTTGAAAAGAGGGAAGCTGCTCATCCGTATACGTAACAATCGAACGCCAATGTTGATCAGCAAGCTCTTTCAGCAAACTTTCATCCGCTTGCCTTTGTTCTGTCTGACGGACTGTGTTGACCGCGACGGACGGGTTTTCATCCGTTAAGACCGGTAGCACATGATGCCGCATACGATTACGTAAATAATGGTCTTGCTGATTACTAGGATCTTCTCTGAACGTTATTTTGTGATGTGACGCATATGTGTACAATTCGCTCTTTCTTAATGGAAGGAGCGGACGTACGACTTTGCCCGAATGAATTGCCCTCTGGATCGGCATACCATTTAATGATTGCCCCTTGCTTAATTGAATCAGCACCGTCTCCAGTTGATCATCCGCATGATGGGCAGTAGCGAGAATCGTAAACCGCTCACTTTCCATCGTTTGTTCGAAACGCGCATAACGCTGTTGCCGACACACTTGCTGCATATTACCGCCCTGGCTTTCTAAGATAGCCGGAATGGGTACTTGTTCAGAATAAAAAGGTAGCCCGAATTCCTTGCACAGTTGCTTCACAACAGACGCATCTTCAGCAGATTCAACACCACGTAACATATGATCTACATGGATGGCCGCTACTTCAATGACCAGAGATTGCTGATGCATTGCAAGAAAGTGAAGCAGTGCCATAGAATCCACACCACCCGAACACGCGACTAATACACGAGAGCCGGGAGGAATCAACGTTTGCTTGTCAATAAAACTCAATACCTTTTGCTGCAAACTTTTCATGATCCATCTCCCTCCTCTCTCTATTCTACCATTGTTTAGCTAGAAATGATTCGAGGTTGCTTATTAGCCTTTGACCACTTCGGCACAATATGACCAACTTTCATTACGAGAATCGTCCGGTCATCTTCCACTGATTCAAATACTCGTTCCATCTCCATCATCACTTGATCGGCAATCGTTCGGCAATCCATATCCTTAAAGCGTTCTATTGTTTGATTCATCACGTCTTCTTGGATATCAAGCGGTATGTCTCCATTAAATATGCCGTCCGTCATCATAACGACAATATCACCAGACTTAAGCTTTTCGTTTTTCGCTTCTATAGAAAATGACGGCAAGAAGCCAAAGGGTACTGTTTTGCTGTCTAATCGGATACAATCGTCACTTCTTTTAATGTAAGTACTCATCGAACCAGCTTTCCACGACCACAGTCGCCCTTCCTGTAAATCAATTAATGCCAAGTCGAGAGTTGCATACATGTCATCCAATCCATTCAACGCCATCATATAATGCAATGTGTGAATAGCTGTTTCAGGATCCATTTTTTGTCCTAAACATTCACGCATTAGCCGGATTACTTTTCTACTTTCGTGGTATGCATTGATATCTTGTCCCATCCCGTCCGATAACAGTACGGCTGACAACCCATCATGAATCTTGAATAACTCATACGCATCACCACCATTAAACGATCCCTTCCCTGCCGTCGTGACGATATCGTAATCAAGAGAAAAACGAACGGCAGAACTAAAGGTCAATTGCACATGTGGGAACGGGAACGGTTGATAGGTCGATTTTGAAATATGCATCGGTTCATCATACATTTGCTCCAAGATAGGCAGTAATAAATACTCTCCAACCGTTGTTTCCGCTTCAAAGTCCGCCTTTTTTTCCGGCACAGAAATTACAATTCTGCAGGCACCTCGTTCTTCCGATAATATATCTATTTGGAAAAACTCTATTGATTGTGATTGTAACCGATTCGCAAGCTCTTCTTCAGCCAACTTATACGTAGTCAGATCTTCTTTTACCTCTCTCATGACTTTTTCGATATGAGTACTCATATCGCGCAACTGCAGAGCTAGCATCTTTCGACCATGCTGCAACTGCCCCATCAATAACTTATTGGCCCCTCTTTCCTCCAATTCATTCATTAACCCCTTAAATCGTAGACATTTATACTTTATCTTCTGTTCAACACGTACACGAGCCGCCTTTTTCGTTGCGGAATAGGTCGTTTCCCATTCGTCAATCAACGGTTCTATACCGTCCTCTTCATTTTCCCAGCACTTGCGGTAACGAAAACAGGATTGACAAATAGAAGGTACTTGACTTGTCGCTGCTACTTCCTCTTCAGGAGACAGACGATCATTTACGAGTGTTGACATGAAATGAGCGAACTGCTGAAACTCCTCTAACTGACCATCCAGTTTATCCGCCAGCCATTGCTGTCGCTTTTCGGATATTCCTTCTTGTTTGGGCAATAATACTTGTCGTATTTGACTTAATTTGCGCGAGGGAATCAATATAAACAGTAAGGCCGCGGCACCCACCGTGGAAAAATGAACGATATCTAAAGGCAGTGTCGCATCATATAGAAGGAAAAAGAGCGAAACAAAGACACTGCCAGTGATGACACCGAGCTTTCCGAAACGTTTTAATGAACCTGCCAGCAAACCGGTCATACCATATAAAGCCATCATGCCCGTGAAGGACAACTCTGATACACCTATAATCAACGCGATAATCATTCCGACCGTTGTAGCGAAAGGCACTCCCCCAACCACGGCGGCTACAAATATCGCTAAAAACAAGAATACCCCAGCAACCGACACCGTACCGATTTGGAATCCTCCCATTCCGGTAGCCGCCAGCGCTCCCACAATACACATCGCACTGATCTGCTCAGGATTCCACGGTCCATATAACATTCTTTCTATAGAAGGAAAAGCCAGTAACATGAAAATGGTCATAAACAACGCAAGCAATGCTTCTAACCCTATCGACAACTGAATCGCTAAAGGCAACATCCCGTCGCCATATTTTACGAGCTGCCAGATTAATTGTGGAATAATCATTGCTCCGGCGACAGCGATCGGAATTGACCTTTTCACGACTGGAACCTTTATGATTGAATGGAACAATAACAATTGTGCCAAATGAATGACAGCTTGTCCCACCCCAAGAAACGCACTGCCCGCCATCCCTCCTATAAATACAAAGATCATGTGTTGACGGTAGCGCATACTGGCTAACGCCCAGATCGGCAAGAAGAATGGTACTGCCATATCGAACACTACTGCTTGCGATAAAAAGAATGATCCCACTAAGAAAAGAAGAGCCGTTAACAAGTATACTTTTCGATTCATAAGTTCTTGCCAGTACGCCCTGAACATCTGTACAATCGGTCGCTCCATATTGTCAATCATCTTCATTTCTCATACCCCCTATGTTCTCTTACATAAAACTATACATTGGATTCGCGAGAAATTTTGTCTGTTTGTGGCGGCATATTCGCAAAACATTTCGACGTATTCCGTATGTTTATTTTTTAGCAAAAGAGATGTTGACAGTTGTTCAAATGCCTAGTATGATAAGAGACGTTGCGTTGGGAATTGTATAATCTCAACGAGCAAATGTCTTGGCGGTGTAGCTCAGTTGGCTAGAGCATTCGGTTCATACCCGAAAGGTCGTGGGTTCGAATCCCTCCGCCGCTATAATAGAAACACGAAAACTCCTTTTGCTTAGGCAAGAGGAGTTTTTCTATGTGTTGGTGATTACATGGATAAGGTAGTTGGTATAGGTAAGTAGGACACGGCTTCGTTTGATAGCGTGTAGGACAGTTCAGGTACTTGTTTTTTCGAGTACTTGAATAAAATGTTCGTACAAGTTAAGTAGGATACGATGTTAGGTAGTTTTTTTGCAACCCCTTGCTCTTCTTTGTTTTATGCAGAGGTAGTTGTTTGACTGGCAGTGTAAGTGG
>NZ_PDYT01000035.1:0-17752 GCF_002743175.1 Sporosarcina sp. P20a | reverse complement strand
CTACACCCAATCCAACGAAGGCGACTGCTGTGGTAGGCGTAGCGAGGAGACAAAGACAGGCGAACTTCCTGTCTCTGGCTCCTCGCGAAAGCCATCCACCAGCGCCGAAGTGGGGACAATGAACTTGCCACTTACATAGGCAGCTAAACCACAACCTCCTGATTAAACAGGAAACAGAAAAAGCACCTGCAAGAACCACAACCCAAAGCCGCTTACTACGCACTCATTACAAAAACCTATTCCAACAAACAAGAAAAAACTACAGCTCAAACAAAAAAACTGCCGCTAGAAATGATGATCTAGGGCAGTTCAGTTATTAGCTCTTGCCATTTTGTACATCTTTAAACGTTAGACCAGCTTCTTGCAAATCGCGCGTTCTATGTGCAATTCTAGACGCCGCACACGCCGCCACACTTGCCACCAAATCATCCAAGAACGTATGGATACCAATTCCTTTTTTTGTATCCAATTCGTTGATGATGCCGACTTTGTTCTTATCTAAGTGACCGAAAGTAGTAACCGCGATTGAACCGTATGTGTATACCGCACCCAATGCGATGGTTTCATCGACTCCGAATAAACCTTCATCTGATTCAACGATTTGCTGAAGCGGTTCCGATAGCTGACCTCTTTCAGCCATTTCATCCAATTCAACACCAACCAATATGGCGTGTTGCAATTCACGTTTGCGAAGAACACTTTCTACTGAGTCGACACACTGTTCGAGCGATAAGCCTTTGTTATAGGGTACTTGCAGTTCATAAACAATTTTTGCGATATCTTGAATATTAACCCCACGACGGATCAACGCGTTCTTTGTTGCTGCTGTCACGACATCCGAATGAACAATATTCTTACCTTCATCCATATTATTTCCCCTCTCTCTCTTCATACACAATAGTTTTCACTAGCTTTACACTGTTATTTATCGGTATGATAATTACTAAGTGTACATTAATTATGGAGGTCCTACAAAATGAATCCAGGAAAAATTGAAGAAATTCGTTTTTACAGTAATGAACTACAAGAAGAAATGGAACTGTTGATATACTTACCAGCACGCTATTCCCCTTTATACAAACATAATGTTATGCTCGTCTCTGATGGCAAAGATTATTTTCAATACGGACGGATTGGCCGAATTGCCGATGAATTAATGGAAGATGAAATCATTGAACCTGTCATCATCGTAGGAATCCCATATAAAACGGTGCAAGAACGCAGACGTATGTATCACCCAGATGGTGATCGACACAAAGCGTATATCCGCTTTTTAGCACACGAGTTAATTCAGTATATTGATGAAACCTATCCAACATACCAAATGGGCTCTTCAAGAATGTTGATGGGCGATTCATTGGCAGCATCCGTCTCATTAATGACTGCTTTAAAATATCCAAATTGCTTCGGAAATGTCGTGTTGCATTCACCATTCGTTAACGAAGAAGTACTTGAAGCAGTGAAGGCCAATCAAAATCCAGCCAACCTTTCTATTTACCATGTAATCGGTGATAAAGAAACCTATGTACCCACAACTGCTGACGGTCGGTTGGATTTTCTAACGCCTAACCGTGAGTTGCATAAAGTCATGAAAGAAAAAAAATTCCCTTATTTTTATGAAGAGCTGGACGGAGATCATACATGGAAGTCATGGCAACCTGATATTCGCCGTGCGCTGATTGAAATAAATAGCCTTTAGTAATAGAAGGAGACATCTTAGACTAGTTTCTGATATACTAAAGTAGATGTACCTAAAATTCAGTCAATTCACAAGGAGGCACTCTAAAATGAAATACGGTATTGTTGCATTCCCTTCAAAAAAACTTCAAGATTTAGCAAATGGCTATCGGAAGAGATATGATCCGCATTATGCGCTAATCACACCTCACATGACGCTGAAAGATCCATTCGAAGCGAATGACAAGGAAATTGAAGAAGTAGCAAATGCGTTAAAAGAAATTACAATCAAAAACAGCCCTTTTGAGTTGAACGTGACAAAAGTTGGCTCGTTCGCGCCAACAACGAATACCATTTACTTTAAAGTTGTACCAAATGACGAAATTCTCGAGTTACACAAGGATTTAAATGTAAACTTCTATCATGATGAAAATAATTATGCTTTTGTTCCACATATTACAATTGCGCAAAACCTAACTTCTGGTGAACACGATGATGTGATTAACCAAATGAAAATGGTAGGTGTCGACCACTCGGAAGTCATCGATCGCATTCATTTACTTTATCAACTAGAAGATGGATCGTGGACAGTATACGAAACGTTCCGTCTTGATCGTGAGTCTTGATTTGCAGATTACTGTAAAAATCGTCGCAGATGAAAAAGGTCAGCAGGACGCGTATACCGTTCGCAAGAAGGTTTTTGTGGAAGAACAAGGTGTCCCGTTGATCCTTGAGTTGGACGAACACGATCAGGAGGCTATCCACTTCGTCGTTTACGATGAAATGGATCAACCAATCGGTGCCGGCCGTATGAGAGGTCTTGTAAATGCACATGCTAAAATAGAGAGAATCTGTATTTTACCTGAACATCGTGGTAAACATCTTGGGTTTTTGATTATGAATACATTAGAAGAACATGCGATTAAGAGTTCTATGAAAAAACTAATTTTGAATGCACAGTCCTATGCTGTGCCCTTTTACGAAAAGTTAGGCTATGTCGTAACATCCCCTGAATTCATGGATGCTGATATTCCTCATCGCGCTATGGAGAAAAATTTGATGAACGACTGATTGTACAGTAAAAAATACCCCTTGCCACTTTAAAAGTGGTAAGGGGTATTTTTATTGCATTAGACATATGCATTAATCGCTTGACCCTTTCCTACTACCTCTGCTATTTCAGGTGAGAATTGGGCTGGATTTGGTGCTATAAATCCTTTTTTAACTAAAGGTTGAGGTGCACCATTCTTTCGTTGCTTCATCTGCTCTTCTCGACGTCTTTCTTCATCTGCCAGAACATCTTCCCAATAGCTCGATTCCTCATTTTTCAGACGCACAGGACTTACTCGTCCGATATATGCAAAATTATGACGTTCGTTATTCATACGTTCTGCATACTGCTGTGCTTGGTAATTTTGTATTGGTAGTATATAACCCATGATGTGCACCTCCCTTTCAAATATATCATCATTACTAGTTTATCCACTTAGCAAGCATTCTAAACATGTTTTAGTAGATTTATTTACTTACCGCCAAGCATTTGTGAAATATCATTCAAATTTAGTCCTCTACCACTTGTCACAATAGAGTTAACTAATTCATCTTCTACAGACTGTGGTACGTCTTTGTTCGCTACTTGACTTACCTTTTGAATGATTTTTCTCACTTGGTTTTCGTCTTTGAAATCAGCATATTGAATGGCATTCGCTAATGCAAAGACTTCTTCCATCGGCACACCCGTTTTAGATTCTATTTTTTTAAAGAATGAATCGTTCATATTCAGTTCTCCTCCTTAGAAATAGCTTCTGCCTACAATGATCAATAAAATAAACAGAACTACAATCAAGACGAATGAAGAACCGCCATATCTTTCACCACATCCTCCACCGTATCCGTAACCACCGTAACCTTGAGATGGGTAACATCCGTACATAAAAAACCCCTCCTTCCTTTCTTCTCTACTATATGCAGAGAAGAATGAATTGGAGAGGGCGTTTGTGTAATTTAGACATTTCCTTTTGAAGTAAAGAGCAATGCACCAATTAGTCCGAAAATGATCGCCGCACTGATTCCAGAACTTGTTACTTCGAACATTCCAGTTACTACACCGATCAGACCGTGTTTCTCAGCTTCTGCCATTGCGCCGTGCGTTAATGCGTTACCGAATGAAGTAATGGGAATCGTAGCACCAGCTCCAGCAAAATCAATTAGAGGTTCATACCAGCCAATGCCGTCCAGTACCGACCCGGTCACAACCAATGAAACCAATGTGTGAGCAGGCGTTAATTTGGCGACATCCATCAATAATTGACCAATGACACAAATCAAGCCACCGACTATAAACGACGTGATGTATATAGATATCATTCTGCCTTCACCTCATTCATTGACAGTTCAATCGCGTGCGCTATACACGGAATTGTATCTCCCTGTTGAAATGACAACGGAGATAGCAAAGCGCCAGTTGCCAACAATAAGACCCGCTTATATTCTCTCGTCAGCAATTTCTGATAGACATCGGAAAGAAATACAGCTGCTGAACAACCAGATCCACTTGCTCCCGCTTTAAACGACGGATCATTTCCATAAAATTCTTCGCCAGCATCTCGAAAATTTTTCGTATGGGGTAAACCATTTTCATTGGCCAATGCTTTAAATATTTTGAAACCATTGCTTCCTAAATCTCCTGTGATGATCGTGTCATAGTCATCGATTGTCCTACCATGCCCTGTCAAATGATTCATCAATGTATCACTAGCAGCCGGGGCCATCGCAGATCCCATATTGAGCGGATCCGTCATTCCCATGTCTATCACTTTACCTACAGTAGCGCAGTCAATAACTGGAGTATCTATTTTATGTTGTCCGATTAATACTGCACCAGCTGCCGTGACCGTCCATTGTGCAGTTGCTCCTTTTTGCGAACCATACTCCAGTGGATATCGAAACTGTCTCTCAATTGCGTTATGTTGACTAGAAGAACCTGCCATAATCCAGTTCGCTTGCTTGGCATCCGCGAGTAATGCCGCAGTGATCATAGAAGAGACTGAAGTAGCGCATGCAGAAAACAGACCGATATATGGAATAGCAAGTGCTTGAGCTGTAAAATTTGAAGGAGTCATCTGATTAACCAAATCTCCAGTTAGGAAAAAGTCGATTTTCTCCGGCTCTTTCTTCGCTTTACTAAGTGCGATCAACACCGCGTCATACATTAACTGCTTATGTCCGTCTTCGTTTGTCGGCAAATCACAACGCTCATCTTCGTATACTTTATCGAACTGCTGTGCAAACACACTTTTCTTTTTTTCCAATGGACCTGCTGTTACACCTGTTGCGTAAATACTTGGCTTGGACTGAAAGTTTAGCAATCCTCGTATCACCATGAGACCACACCAAACTTCACTAGGATGGTTTTGATTAATGCTACAACGAAGGCAGAAAAGACACCGAATAAAATAACTGAACCAGCTAATTTAAACATATTCCCGCCAACACCTAGCACATATCCTTCTGATTTATGTTCAATAGCAGCCGATACTACAGCATTACCGAAGCCTGTAATCGGTACCGCTGCTCCGGCACCACCAAATTGAGAAATCTTTTTGTATAATCCAAAACCCGTTAACAACATCGCAATGAAAATCATAGTAGCAACAGTTGGATTGCTCGCTGTGCGTTCCGTAAAATCAAAATACGTAATATAGAAAAGTGCAATGAATTGTCCTATTAAACAAATCAAACCACCTGTTAAAAAAGCTTTAATTACATTTTTCAAAATAGGTGGTTTAGGTGATAACTCTTTCTCTATTTGGGCATACTTTTCTTGTTGCATCAGGTTTGCTCCTTTTCGATTGATTTAATTTTATCTATTTTCTTTCGATAATCTTGTTCATCTTTTTTACGGATCAACTTTTCCGTTTCGAGCAGAATTTTACTGTCTGCTGACACTGTGATCTTCAGATCAGGATACTCTTTTTCCAATTTTTTTTGAATATCCGTAGCAATCGCTTTCTTTTTAAACCGGGAAAACGTATTGACACGAATCCCTGCGAGCAATTCGTCTTCAAATAACAATACCTTTGCTAGTTTCACATGTTCATTTCTCATGATGACTTCCTCTAACGAATGCTCATCGTGTGAAGTTGTATTTTTAATAAACGTTCCTTTTTCACTGCAACCAGTAAGTAGACCAAGAATAATTAACAATATACTCAGCTTCTTCAAATGCAACGCCTCCCTTCTGTCTAGCATGTATCTTTTTTACCGGATTTATGCATATTGAGGAAAGCGCCCTGTCATGTCAATTACCCATGCATAAAGTATAGAGAACGACAAACAGGAGGTGGACAGTAGTGGGATGTGAAAAGAAAGACAGCAAACATGATGGCTGTCATAAGTCGAATTGTATTTGTGAAGTAGTGCGCTTTATCCAACGCGTTCAGAATACGTGTCCGGAAGTGGATTGTGTAGAGTGTGATACAGATTGTTTCATGGCGCCGCTTGGCAGTTTGGTCAGCCCGGTTAGAGGTCGCGTCAACACACGCGTGTTCAGTTTGCTAACGGGTAACGGGGATTATTTCAAGGCAGTATTCCGAGGTGGTAAACGTAAGCATTATCCTAAGATGACGGCAGAGCAGTCATTGACTAATCATAATTCAACACCTCATCAGCATACGAGCTGTGTTTCTGTATTTTTCCGAGTACAGACAGTGTTTGATTCTTGCTGTGCTACCATTCAAGTATTGCAACCTTTGTATAACGGAAAGCCGTTTGATATTACTACAGACGGAAAAATCTGTTATGAAAAGATTTGTAAGGTGAATGGTTTCGGACCTACGAATACGTGCTTAACGGTTGACTTGAGCTGTTTCTGCGGTATTCAGTGTATTGATGATGTATATATTGATTTCTGCGACGAGTATTAATTGGTTGCTTGCAATGCTAAATGGCGGACCCTATATTAATAGGGTTCGTCCTTTTTTATTTAACAGAAGAATTTAGGGTGTTGTGAAGGACGCCATTGATCGACGTTCTCGGTGGATGCGTTCCACTTACAATCAACTAATGTAGTTTTCTATTTTTAGAATGCTGATGCATTATCTTCATGATAAACTGAAACAAAAAAACAAGACGAACCCAATAGCAGGTTCGCCTTGTTAATAGTAAGAATTAAATAGTAAATGATTGCTGTTTCCAGAGGATATCTAAAATTTCTTCAATACGGACTGACGTTATTTCTTTATTCGAGTTGATCCAGACGATTTCGTTTTCTAAGTCGTGGAACTTTCCTTTAACACTACCTTTTATAGTGATAATTTCTAATGGAGCGTATAATTCTTTGCGGAATGGGTGTTGCAAATATTCCAATCTTTGACGGATGAGATGGGTAGCCAATAGTTCTTGTTGAATCTCTGGTGACTCTTGTGCCGATAAGCTTTCAGGGACGGGTAAGACTTCAGGACGCTCCAACTCTCTTGAGTGTTCCGGTTCAAAAACGGATGTGCTTTCTTCTTCTACAATAGGTGTATACCGATATTTTCTAATAACGGGGCTGGAGATGAACATTAACGGCTTTTCATGACGCATTTTCATCACTTCCTTTTAGTTAGCATATGTAAGTTAAACGCCCAACGTTCCAAAATAAAAAAACAGTATTCCTAGTTCATAATGAACTAAGGAATACTGTTGCAAGGCCTAGATATATGACGACACTTATGACGTCGTTTAGTGTTGTAATAAATGGTCCTGAGGCAACAGCCGGGTCCACTTTAAGTTTATGCATAAATAAGGGAATAAATGATCCTGAAATGGTTGCAACGAAAATGGAGACCAACATCGCAGCTCCTACTAGTAAAGCAATAACTAGTTCATGCTTCCAGATAAAGATTAATAAAACTACAAATATTGCACAAATCACACCTGTAATAATTCCAGTACCCGCTTCTCGCATCAGTAACTTCAACTTACTCTCATCTTCAATATCACGCGTTGCGATACCACGAACTGCAACAGCAAGTGACTGAGTTCCACTATTTCCGGCTGTTCCGGCGATCAGTGGGATAAATGCCGCTAATAGAGCAACTTGAGAAATCGTTTCCGTAAATAAATCAATTAAGTTTGCTGTTAACATTCCGAGAACTAATAAAATCAAAAGCCAAGGAATCCGTTTTTTCGCAGCAGAGAATGGGTTTTTATCAAATGTATCCATCGTCGAGACACCGGCAAGTTTAGAATAGTCATCCGATGCTTCTTCATCGATTACGTCGATAATGTCATCGACTGTGATAATCCCTAGAATGTGTTGTTGGAAATCGACAACTGGAACAGCTAAGAAGTTATAGTCCTGAATCGTTCGGGCGACATCTTCTTGGTCGTCGGAAACTGATACGCTGACGAGGCGATCACTCATTATGGAGCGAATTAATGTATCTTCATCTGCAATTATCAAATCGCGTAACGAAACGACCCCAGTTAAACGCTGGTAGTCATCTACAACAAAAATATAGTAAATCGTTTCAGCGCTTGGTGCTTCACTACGCAAAATGGTCATTGCGGAACGGACAGTGGAATTCTCAGAGACTGTAACGAATTCCGTCGTCATAATTGAACCAGCTGTATATTCTTCATAGTGTAGTAATGCTTTAATTTGAATCGCAGCTTCTTTATCCATCAACGTTAAATAGCTGACGACCTTCTTTTTATCTAGTTCTTTCAGGACATCTACCGCATTATCCACAAACATGTATGAAATCATCTCTGCGGCATATGTCGCGTCCATCTCCTCAAGGAACTCTTCGTATTCATCTTCTTCAATTTCACTTGTTTCAAATATTTCCGCAAGTTCTTTTGGTGATAGATAAAAATACATCAATTCCCGAAGCTCTGCACCAACTTCTTCATAAAAAGTCGCTCGATCATATGGATGAAGTACTAGATATTCCTGTCTGAACGAATGGATATCTTCGTTGATCAGCAATTCTCGTAACTTAACTGCATCCAAAACGATTTCACTTTTCATTTGTTCTGGTTGAGTAGTCATGATTTCACACCTTCCCTTCTGCACATACGGTACGCTTACACGTACTAGTAAGTTCCTATACACCGTACATTTTTCTTCACATTAACAGAGTTGTTGCTGTTGAGAGAATCCGCACACTTGCTGACTTTGCCGTAAATAGTATTGCATATCTTCCGGCAACGGACTAGTAAAGTGCATTCTTTCTTTGGTGATTGGGTGAAGTAAACTGACGCCAGAGCAATGCAATGCTTGGCGTGGGAATACGTCTCGATTCGCACCGTATAAATCATCACCAACAAGTGGATGACCGAGCCATTGCATATGCACGCGAATTTGATGCGTCCGGCCTGTGTGCAACGTCAAGTCTATGACGGAAAAACAGTCTGCTGCATTACGGTAATGTGCTTTTACTGACACATCCGTTTTTGAATACTGACCATCTTGCCGTACAATTCTTTCAATGATACTTCCATCTTTTCTACCAATCGGTTGTTCGATAGTCAAGAATGGCGTAGAAATTATACGTTCTGCAAATGCAGTGTATTGTCGTTGAAACAAATCATCTGTCATCTGTTTGCTCAATAGATGATGGATATGACGGTTTTTCGCCACACAAATAATACCTGATGTATCTGTATCAAGGCGTGTCACCATATGAGCAGTCGAAAGTATACCTTCTCTTTCAAATTTTCCACAAACAAAATTCGCAAGCGTTCCAGAAGGATGATTGCGAGAAGGTATCGTACTCTGTCCAGCTGGTTTATCAAGCACCAGAAGGGTTTCATCTTCATACAAAATCGATAATGCACCCTCTTGCGGAGTCAATCCATCACTCACCTGTTCCGGAGGGAATACCACGGTCACTTGATCATTTGGCTGCAACTGATGACGCACGTTTTGAGACTGTCCATTCACCAATATCTCTCCACCGCGATATTTAATAGCTGTTAACGTCGTTTTAGAAATTTCATGCAGTGCTATAAACTCACGAAGCAATCCACTTTCCTTCACAACGAATTGTAATTGAAACAGCGTATTATTTTTTCTTTTCATCATCTTCACGTTCATAAATTAAATCACTCGCTACAAATGACTCTTCTACACGTTTCCAGAATGGGAAAGGACGGAAGCGCGCAAAGCCCATTTTTTCATTGGATACTTTGTATTCGATGGATTTCACATCTTTATGAAGCAATTGCAAATGATCGACTGTCACCATGAAATCAGGACCTTTTACAGGCGTCAATGTACAAATATGATGATCCGGTAAAATGAGTGGAGATCCTACTGTACGGAATACACGATTATTAATGGATGCCATTTCTGTCAATTGCATGGATGGCAATGAAGGATGGATAATCGCTCCACCAAGAGATTTACTGTAAGCAGTTGATCCCGACGGCGTCGACATGCAAAGCCCGTCTCCTCTAAAGCGTTCAAAGTGTTCTCCATTTAATTCAACATCCATCACCAACGTAACTTCAGGTGATTTCACTGTAGATTCATTCAACGCTAAATAGGATGCGCTTTTTTCAGAATGACGATAATTGATCGTTACTTCAATCAAAGGATACTCTATAACTTCATACTCTTGTCTTGCGATCAAGATCACCAATTTTTCTATTTCAGATGGTTTCCAGTCCGCATAAAATCCTAAGTGACCCGTATGAATCCCCACAAATGATGTCTTATCCAGGCGGTGTATGTATTTATGGAAAGCATGCAATAGCGTTCCATCCCCACCGATGGACAATACAATGTCCGGTTCTTCTTCATCGTATTTCAAACCAAAATCGCGTAAATACACTCGTGCTTCTTTCATTAACTTATTAGATATCTCGTCATTTCGCGACTGAATTGTGAATTTCATTACGTCACTTCCATTCTTTTTGTGAAATTCTTTTGCCATATATCAATTCACCTTTTCCAGTACTGGCTTGAATATCTCTTCGACAGCTGTACTGAATTCCTCACCATAGTTATCATTACCCTCTATATTAAAAATCAACGCCTGCAATTCGTCTGCAGCACCTGTTAATAGTATTTTCTCATCTTGCCAGATTAACACAGGTTCTGCTTGTTGTAACAGCATATCTACTAGTCCGCCCCAACTGTCCTTAGGAAAATATGCATACCGATAGCCGGTCTCGTGATCAAAGATATATACAAACGATTGACGATCTGTGTCTGTCAACATTTTTCCAGTTGGGGAACCTAACGGCCATTCTGCCTCAGGATTCAATATAAATTGAACTTCATTACCGTTCATACTCGTTTCAATGATTTCATTTTTCATATCCAAGACATCCACTTCCTTAATTATAGACTTTACGTTTAGTCTACCATATGCCACACGTAGTTGCATTTCGTTACTGTGCATTATGGTAAGAAAGTTGGTATAATAGATATAATAAATGAATCCATTTAATACCTTGAATAAACAGGAGGAAAAAGTATGAATCTCGACCCAATTAACACTCGGTTACTCCTTGAAATCAATACACTACAAACTCTTGGAGCGGTTCAATCCTTTAGTAGTAATCCACCGACTAGCTCCAATGCATTCCAAATGATGCTTACACAATTGAAGGAAGGCACTAACATGAGCACTGAACTCGCAAAACCATCCGAGCAACTACTCAGCCAAGGAAGCAATATCATACCGTTTGGCATATCCACAAGCCCAGTTGAAAAATTTACCGCTACATCACCTGCCACCTCGTCACCAGGAACCAACAATCCATATGCAGACATCATCAAACAAGCTGCCGATCAATATCAACTACCAGAAAAACTAATTGCCGCAGTCATCAAACAAGAATCCAACTTCAAGAGCAATGCAAAAAGTCACGCAGGCGCAGCCGGACTCATGCAACTCATGCCAGGCACAGCTAAATACTTGGGCGTAACAAACTCGATGGACCCAAAACAGAACATCATGGGCGGAGCCAAATACTTGCGCAACATGCTCAACCAATTCGGCTCAAACGAAATGGCACTAGCAGCCTACAACGCAGGACCAGGGAACGTAAAAAAATACGGAGGCATTCCCCCCTTCAAAGAAACTCAGAACTACGTAAAAAAAGTCATGAACTACTATCAGCAAATGATTTAATGTTGAAGCTATCGTTTTATTTCACAAGATGTTCCAACTACTTTTTAATTGCTCGTAAGCGCAAGGTGTCGATTAACGCTGCCCTTCCTATTATTACTGATCTTTAAACTCACTATTCTCAACAGTTTATACGATCTTTTTAACCAAACTGCTATATAACAAGAAACAAAATAAGTTCTTTTATTTGTATAGAATTTCGTTCGTTGATAGAATACAGATACAGATGTACGAAGGGGTGTGAATTCAATGACTCGAAAACCTGTCATCCCTTTTGAGGAGATCGGCGAGAAAAAGTTACACGAATTGATTGAAACATTTTACGCAAAAGTGGCTGTTCACCCAGACCTCATTCCAATATTCCCTGATGATTTAACTGAAACCATTAGGAAGCAAAAACAATTTCAAACACAATATCTAGGTGGCCCGAACCTATTCACGGAAGAGCACGGACATCCAATGATGAAAGCTCGACATAACCCTTTCCCTATTACACCTACACGCGCAGAAGCATGGCTAGCATGCATGGCTGAAGCAATGGACGACGTAGGACTGGAGGGTCCACTTCGGGAAGTCTACTATAAACGCCTTGTCTTAACAGCCAACCATATGGTAAATAGGAACGAGGAGGAAGATCAGTGAACTATCTAACTGTTATTGATGATACGTTACACTACTCTGCTTCAGTAAAGCCCATTGAACTCTATGTATTTCTAGATCCTTATTGTAAGGACTGTTGGTCACTACAGCCGTTGCTACGTAAAATGCAAGTCGAATACGATCACTATTTCACGTTACGCATCGCGTTGAGAACACCTATAACAAAACTGAATCCAACTGCTTTAATCGATCCGAATGACGCCAAGTCTATCAAGCGGTCAAACCCTTGTTTCCCTAATATTGCAGTGAAAGCTGCAGAATTCCAAGGTAAGCGAGCTGGATTCCGTTACTTATCCTGTTTACTTGAATATTCTTTTTTGAAGAAACGTGATGTCGCATCCTATTCAGTACTCATCGAAATTGCCGCTCGCATTAATTTGGACGTAGATGAATTTATCGCAGATTTCACTTCTGAAGAAACATCACGTGCTTTGCAAGTCGATACGTATTTAGGTAACGAAATGGAAGTAGATGAAGCTCCAACTTTCGTTTTCTTCAATAGCAATATTGAAGATGAAGGATTAAAAGTGAGTGGCCTCTATGACTATGTGATCTACGAACAGATTTTAGAAGAACTAGTCGGAGGACAACTCCTACCCGACATACCCCCTTCTATTGATTCTTTATTCAATCGCTTTGACTTACTGACAACGAAGGAAATCGCGGAAATGTGCCACGTGACAGAAAAAGAAGCTGAACGCGTATTAAAGAAACGCTTACTGAAACAGGAAATCGAACGAATTCCTTTCCAAGATCGTACATTATGGCGTAAAAAACAACCTAATTGTTCACTAATCAAATAGCCCTTATACCAGTCGAAGCCCACCAATTTCTTGGGGGCTTCGGCTTTTTTGTATTAAAACGTAAAGAAAAGAGCATCCGCTCCTGGGGGGGAGTGAATGCTCTCTTTCAAAGGGAATGGGAGAAATGTTCACGTTCAAACAAAAGGGGTGTATGTTTGGTATGTGATTTATTCCACATTTACACCATATCATAAATGACTTATGAGTTCAACAAATTATAACAGCTTTCGTCTAAATGTCACAGTCTCCGCAGACTTCTGTCGAAACCTGTAAACCCACATTATCCTCTCTTTGCTAATAACTGTTCTAACTCATCTAATCGTGCTTCAAATACTCGACAAGCCTCTTCAATTGGTTTTTCAGATGTCATATCGACACCCGCCTTTTTAAGTACTTCAATAGGATAATCGGATGATCCCGCCTTCAAGAAGTTCGAAATATAACGTTCTACTGCTGGCTCGCCCTCTTCTAGAATCTGTTTGCTAAGTGCTACAGCTGCACTATATCCTGTTGCATATTGATAAACATAATAGTTCATATAGAAGTGAGGAATACGTGCCCACTCTAAACCAATTTCCTCGTCACTAACAATCGCGTCACCATAATACTTTTTGTTTAGCGCATAGTATTCTTCTGTTAATTTTTCAGCCGTCAACGGCACGCCCTCTTGATCCAGCTTGTGAATCAAGTGCTCGTATTCCGCAAACATCGTCTGGCGGAACACCGTCGCACGGAATCCATCCAACCAATAGTTCAACAAGTAGATTCGCTGATCTTCATCTGTCGTCACTTTTAATAAGTGATCATTGAGTAACGCCTCATTAACTGTTGACGCAACTTCCGCGACAAATATAGAGTATCCACTATAAATGAATGGTTGATATTTACGGGAGTAATAGCTGTGTACACTATGTCCAAACTCATGTGCTAACGTAAATAAATTGCTTACATTGTCTTGCCAGTTCATTAAAATGTATGGGTTTGTTCCATAAGAACCTGAAGAATACGCACCTGAACGTTTCCCTTTATTTTCACGAACATCCACCCAGCGATTATCAAGACCTTCTTTTACAACAGCCCGATAGTCTTCACCGAGCGGATGGAAGCTCTCAAGCATAGTCTCTTTCGCTTCCTCGTATGTGTATTTCATCTTCGTATCTTCAACTAGTGGTGTGTAGATATCCCACATATGAAGCGTATCCACATTCAATACTTTTTTACGCAAGGCTACATAACGATGCAGTAAGCCTAGATTTTTATTGATGGTAGACAATAGATTTTCATATACTTGTTCTGGAATATGGTTATTCGATAATGCTGCCGCTCTTGCTGAACTATAATTTCTAATTCGTGCATTCACATTATGCCCTTTTACATTACCGCTTAACGTCGAAGCAAATGTATTTTTGAACTCTCCATATCTTGAATACATTTCTTTAAATGCCGCTTCGCGTACTTTCGGATCTTTACTCTCTAGGAATTGCGAATAACGACCATGTGTTAATTGAATGTCATTTCCCTCTTCGTCTTTGACCAAACCGAAAGTTAAATCCGCGTTGTTTAACATACTGAAGGTTTCAGAGGACTTTCCTGTCACTTCAGACAACTGCGCGATTAATTGTTCCTGTTCTGAGGACAAAACGTGAGCGCGTTCTGCATTCAACTCTTCAAATTCCTGTTTATATAAACGCAAGCCTTCATGTGACTCAATCGTTTCATTCAATTGCTTTTCATCAATGGAAAGTAATTCTGGAGTGAAATAAGATAACGCTGTAGATATTTTCACAACTAACGTTCTAATTCGGCCATCCATTGCCTGATAAAAACTGTTCGTCGTATCTTGATCTGTTTTAAGATGCGCATACGTATATAATCTACGTAGTCGTTCCGCCAATTTATCACGATATGTTAGCGCTTCAAACAGTGGACGAGCGCCATTGCCAAGAGTGCCTTTATACTGTTCTGCTTCTTTAGCCATCTCTTCAATTTTGCTGTATTCTTTATCCCATTCTTCATCAGAAGAAAATATATCTTCCAAGCGCCATGTTTCCTCTTCAGATATTTCATCGCGCATCAATACTTTGTTATCATTCGTCAATCCAATTCCTCCTTCTGCATTTACCGTAATTTGATTCTCTTGTATTTTCTCAATTCCTGGCATGCATTGCAAGAAATCGCCCTGAAAGTATTTCCAGTACAAAATCTCTGCCCATCAATTTATCCAGTCGATAGATATCTATGCGTTGCTCTCTCAAGAAATCCACATAGTTTTGACAAGCTTCTAATTGTCGGCTTGAATCCCCTTCAAATGTTTTGATAAATGAATGAAGAAAGGAACGATTTAGTTGGAAGGCTGTAGTTCTCGTTTGCCGGATGGCCGCAATAAGAAGCAATTGCCATTCATAGTCGGACTCTGTAAATGCCTCTTGTCCGAATGTTGGAACGCCGATCCATGTGGGAAGTTGAACGGGCTGCACACGCATTTCATAACACGCACGCAAAAAACGATGATGGATACCTCTTTGATTATACCCAATAACCGACCGAAGATACTTTCTGCGCGCAGATTGATATTGACGTGTCAGATCTTCTATATCCTTTGTGGATGGAGTAGCAGGAATAGCGAAAGGAATGGTTTGATGTTTGATTCGCATGACGGAGTGACACATTGCAAATGCGGTACCGCCAAGATGAATGAAATGACTGAGGTAGTGAAATTGTTGCTTGGATGGATTATATGTTAAAAACACTGATAACGTTTCTTTCGCATGTGAATGAATGTGGCGGATAAAGTGTTGTTGAAATTGAGTGAATCGATGGGTAAGGACAAATGCTAGGGAATCTTGAACTTTAGGAGGTGTTAGGACGATCCATATAGGATTCATATTTACGCTATGGTAGCCTGCGTTTCGCTCGAGGATATGTGCAATGGGAATCGTACTGCATTGGAATTCGATTGGAATTTTCTCATTTTGCCACGTTACCAGCAGATCAGGACGTTGTCGGATATCAGGCAGATAGGGTTCCATTTCGGTTTGTAGGTGAAGATGTGAAAATAGTTCATAGAGTTGGATTTTACCGAGCAGATGGGTTGGGGACTCCCCTTCTGAGAAACTGTCCCGGCAGGTGGTTTGCTTCAGGTGAGCAAAGTGTGGGATTATGATGTCGCCGACTTTCAGGAGTACTGGTTCTTTGCATTGAGGACAATGAAAGGATTCGTTTTTACGCCACTCTCGTAAGCTGGTCAAGGACAACTGCCGTGTTAGCACGACTTGCTTCCCTCCACTTGTAAGAGCTGTTAACAAGGCCTTCACACTCCTTCTCTTCTATACTACGAATTTTCTGATTAGTTGGCAAGGGGCAAGTTACATGTTTTTTCGTATGTAACTGGGTTGGTCAATGGAGGGGGTTCCTTTGTTACCCGACTAAGGAATGCACTTGGCAGAAAGACTAGGCGGCTGCGAGCCTTTTTCACCTTTTCTTTGGGGCGTTGCTCGACTGGTTATTGGGGACTGAAATTAGTGAGTGTTCACTTTCTGGACCCGCGCAGGCACGTGGGGGATTGCCTACAGCCAGGAGCCAGCTGGCGGTGGTGCTGCCAGTTGTCTCATGGCCACGGCCTACCCCGCAGTTGTGCCTGCGCTACTGAGTGGTTTTTATTTCGGTTGCGGTTCTAAGTAGTAAAAGTTTAGCGACATCGTGAAAGAATTCAACGGTTCCGAAGTGGGGATAAGTTACCCAATTAAGAAACGCGTTTGGCGATAATACTATGCGGCTGCGGGCCTTTGTTACTTTTACTTGGGGGCGTTGCTCGACTGGTTGTTGGGGACTGAATTTAATGAGTGTCCACTTTCTGGACCCGCGCAGGCACGTGGGGGATTGCCTACAGCCAGGAGCCAGCTGGCGGTGGTGCTGCCAGTTGGCTCCTGGCCACGGCCTACCCCGCAGTTGTGCCTGCGCTACTGCGGGGTATTTATTTAGGTTGGGGTTCTAATAGGAAGTAGATCAGAGACTTGCTGATACTGATTTTGTACTTCTTGCTAAAGTAGTGTAGGAACTGCCCTACCCGTAATCCAACGAAGGCGACTGTTGTGGTAGGCGTAGCGAGGAGACAAAGACAGGCGAACTTCCTGTCTCTGGCTCCTCGCGAAAGCCATCCACCAGCGCCAAAGTGAGGACAATGGACTTGCCACTTACATAGACAGCTAAACCACAACCTCCTGATTAAACAGGAAAAGAAAAAGCACGTGCTAGAAACACAACCCAACGCCGCTTATTACGCACTGTTATCCGAAACGTAACCCATAGTCACTCACGCACGAAACCACTTTTAAAAAAACTATCCGAACTGCCCTACCCGCAATCCAACGAAGGCGACTGCTGTGGTAGGCGTAGCGAGGAGACAAAGACAGGCGAACTTCCTGTCTCTGGCTCCTCGCGAAAGCCATCCACCAGCGCCGAAGTGGGGACAATGAACTTGCC
>NZ_PDYT01000034.1:0-19371 GCF_002743175.1 Sporosarcina sp. P20a | reverse complement strand
CAGGAGTTTGCGTCCGACTTCCTTCAGCCACTACCTCACGATAGCCACCTTGTCATTCGCTAACAGTTCCTACTGCCAAGCCTGTAGTGGACTTTCACCACCGAGTATTCGCCCATGCAGGGCGCACACAAAAAAGTGACGATAACTCAAAATTCGAGTCATCGTCACTTCCAGCGGAGTAAGCTATTACCAACTTCGGCCTGCTCCGCCACCACCACCGGAACCACCGCCGCCGAAGCCACCAAAGCCCCCGCCGCCACTTCCACCTCCGAAGCCACCGCCACCGGAGCCAGGGAAGAATATCGGGCCGACACTAGATCGACCACCTGGACCGCCGCCACCGCCTCTTCCTCCACCGCCGAAAAAGATGCGGAAGAGAATATAGAGAACGATGATCACGAAAATAATCGATGGCATGCCTACGTCTTCTTCACCTTGCTCAGGGTATACGACTGGCAACTCATCGCCTTCGAGTCCGTATTCCGCGGCTATTTCATTATAAAAAGCTTTGTATGCTTCCATAATCGCGAGGTCTGGTTGTTCTTGCCTTAAATACGGCATCGCTAGTTCATCAATATAACGTCCCACTTTACCGTCAGGAAGTGCTCCTTCCAAACCGTAGCCGGTCGTTAAATAAAACTTCCGCTCAATACCTGCAGCTTCATTTTTTTCTGTGGAAACGACGAGTAATGCGCCGTTGTCCATTTCTTTATCGCCTAATTGCAATTCACGGAGCAAGCGTAATGCGTATTCCTCAACCGACTCGCCTTCTAGGGAATATACTGTACGAACAGCGAGTTCGGCTTTCGTTGCTGCTTGCAA
The DNA here is from genome assembly GCF_002743175.1 of Sporosarcina sp. P20a. Taxonomy (NCBI): domain Bacteria; kingdom Bacillati; phylum Bacillota; class Bacilli; order Caryophanales; family Caryophanaceae; genus Sporosarcina; species Sporosarcina sp. P20a. The sequence goes on along the minus strand of NZ_PDYT01000034.1, from coordinate 18,549 downwards.
GCGAATGCCATACTCTTCTATCTCTGCTTCTTGCTCGGGTGATAAAATGTCCGCATCGTCCACTACTACTTCTGTAATCGCATGAACGGTCGTAGTACCAGTAAGGGCCACTAGTAGTGCTACGAAGAACATGCAGATGCGGTTGATCACTTCGCGTCATCCCCAAAATCGACTGATGGCGGTTGTTGCGCCCCTTCGACCGCTTTGAAGTATTCTTTTTCATCGAATCCGAAGATCGAAGCAACGATTTTACCTGGGAATCGTTTAACGGTTCTATTAAAGACCGACACGACGTCGTTATAATCTTTGCGTGCAACCGCGATACGATTTTCCGTACCTGCTAACTCATCCATTAATTGTTGGAAGTTTTGATTTGCTTTTAAGTCAGGATAGTTTTCTACAACGACTAGTAAACGACTTAATGCGCTCGATAGTTCTGAATCTGCGGCTGCTTGTTCTTCAGGACCTTGTGCCCCGGCCATTTTACTACGTGCGTTGGCAATGTTTTCAAGCACCTCTTTTTCATGTGAGGCATACCCTTTCACTGTATTGACTAGGTTCGGGATTAAATCTACTCTACGTTGTAATTGCGTTTCAATCTGCGCATACGACTGGTCGACGTCTTCTTCTAGGTTGACTAATTTGTTGTAAGAAGGAACGATCATAATCGCTGCGATTACTACTAACACTATGATGGCTATAAGCGGGCCAGCTACTTTCTTCATACATCACTACTCCTCTCATCATCTCATTAGTATGTACTTACCCTACTTCTTTCACTCACCAAACTTCCAGTTGCAATATTTTTAAAGTGAGTCATTGGGTTTATGTCCAGTTTACTTCCTATATATAAGCATAAACTACATACAATATGACGCATCTATTCAAATACATGTGCTTCTTGAGGAAATCTGCAAGAATATATTTTCAATTACCGCTTTACAGATATTTTTGAGTAAGTTATACTAATAAATGTTGCACGAAGGAAACAATATAGTACCAATCATGCATTAGAGTTGCATAAGGGAAACTATTGTTTTATATTATTACTTATAAAAAAACTATACTGCTTCTTGAGTAAAATAAAAGTTGTATTCCTTTTATCTGAAAGTTGCACTAGGGAAAGAAAAGAGGAGGAAACTGGATGATAGATCCGATAACGGTCAGCAATATAAGTGTTTCGTATGACGGCAATGAAGTCGTAAAAGACGTTTCGTTTTCATTTGGATCTGGTAGTTTGATTGGTGTTCTCGGGCCAAATGGTGCGGGTAAATCTACATTGATGAAAGCTATGCTTGGTCTAATCCATAAAGATCAGGGAGATGTAAAAATCGGTAGCAAGACGGTGGATTCCATGCGTAAGCAAATCGCTTATGTTCCTCAGCGTTCCAATATCGACTGGAACTTCCCGATCATTGTGAAAGATACGGTTTTACTAGGAACGTATCCAAAAATTGGTTTGCTAAGACGTCCGCGTAAAGCAGATAAAGAATGGGCAATGGAGTGTTTAAAGCAAGTAGGAATGGAAGGTTTCGCAAATCGCCAAATTGGTGAATTGTCGGGCGGCCAGCAACAACGGGTATTCCTTGCACGCGCACTAGCCCAAAAGGCGGACTATTTCTTTCTTGACGAACCATTTGTCGGAATTGACGTATCCAGTGAAGAAATCATTATTGGAATCTTGCGCGAAATGCGAGAGGCCGGCAAAGTGATTTTCGTTGTTCACCATGATTTGTCTAAAGTGAAAAAGTATTTTGATGGGTTGGTCCTCATTAATAAAGAGTTAATTGATGCAGGTCCTACTAGTAAAGTGTTCCAGTCAGACAATATGGCGAAAGCATATAACCGTGAATTTATGATCGACGGCTTGGAGGTTTCTATGTAATGGAGTTTATTCAAGACTTAATGACGTACGGTTTCTTACAGAAAGCATTGATTACGTCGATCATGGTCGGCATCATTTGTGGAGTCATTGGTAGTTTCATCGTTCTTCGAGGTATGGCTTTGATGGGTGATGCGATTTCCCACGCGGTTCTACCGGGTGTTGCCATTTCTTATATGCTTGGAATTAGTTATTTCTATGGTGCCGTGTTTACGGGTGTTCTTACCGCATTCAGCATCGGTGCCATATCTCAAAATAGTCGAATCAAGAATGACTCCTCTATCGGGATTGTCTTTTCAGCATTTTTTGCTCTCGGGATTATTTTAATCACACAAGCCAAAAGCGCGACGGACTTAACGCAGATTTTATTCGGTAACGTGTTATCTGTCCGTAGTTCTGATATGTGGCTGACATTGATCATTGGTGCCATTGTCATTTTAGTAGTCGTGTTGTTCTTTAAAGAACTTCTCGTTTCTAGTTTTGACGAGACGATGGCCGCAGCATACGGTTTGAAAACGCGTTTAATTCATTACGCGATTATGTTTTTATTAACGTTGGTTACAGTTGCTTCATTACAAACTGTTGGAGTAATTCTTGTTGTCTCTTTATTGATTACACCCGCTTCTACGGCGTATCTATTAACGAATCGCCTATCCATCATGGTCGTATTGGCAGCATTTTTCGGTGCCGTGTCTTCCATCACTGGATTGTATTTCAGTTTCTTGTACAACATGCCATCTGGACCCGTGATCGCCTTAGCCGCGACAGCCATTTTCGTCCTGGCATTTTTATTCTCACCTAAACAAGGTGTTGTGGTCGGTATGTTCCGGAAGAAATTCAAACGTAAATCAATGACAGGCGCAACCGAGTAAGGATCCAACCGCCACGGCGGTAAAATAAATTTAATATCCATAAAGGAGTAGAGTGTATTACATGAAGAACTTAGCAAAGTGGCTAACGTTGTCATTGCTCGCTGTATTTATGTTAGCGGCATGCGGTAATGATGATGAAGGCAAAAAGACAGAAGGTACGGACGACGGAGACAAAGTAGCGGAAACAGGCGACAAGCTGAAAGTCGTTACGTCATTTACTATCATTGCGGATATGGCACGTGAAATCGGTGGGGACTACGTTGACGTATATAACTTAGTACCAACTGGAACGGACCCTCACGAATATGAGCCATTGCCGAATGATATCAAAGCGGCAACAGATGCTGACGTATTATTCTACAACGGTTTAAACCTAGAAGGCGGAGAAAAAGGCTGGTTCTTCAAAATGATGGATTCCGTCGGTCAGAAGGACGAAAATATTTTCAGCTTGACTGAAGATGTAGGACCGAAGTATATCGGTGGAGAAGACGGCACTGATGAGGAAATTAATCCACACGCGTTTATCGATCCAGCGGTTGGTGTCAAGATGGCAGAAGCTATGCGCGACGTATTGATTGAAAAGCACCCGACAGAGAGCGAAAAAATTCAAGCGCAAGGTGACGAATACGTAAAACGTCTTCAAGAATTGGATGATGAATTCGCAGAGCGTATTTCTACAATACCTGAAGAAAACCGTGTACTCGTAACAAGTGAACGTGCATTCCAGTACTTGAATGATCACTACGGCTTAAAAGAAGCGTTTATCTGGGAAATCGATACAGAAGAGAATGGTTCTCCTAAACAAATTAAAGAACTCATTAACTATATCAAAGAGCACAAAGTTCCTGTGTTATTTGTAGAATCCAACGTAGACACTCGCCCAATGGAAACTGTTTCTGCAGAGACCGGCGTTCCAATTGCCGAAAAGCCGATTTACTCTGACGAAATTGGTAATCCTGGTGACGAGATTGATACGTATGTAAAATACTTGAGCTACAATATGGATCTCATTCATGATGAGTTGAGCAAAGAACGATAAGTAACTCGGTCAACCCACTCGAGATAAAAAGGAAGCCACACTCCCCTTGTGGCTTCCTTTTTGTTTGTATAAAAGTATTGAATATATAAGTCTTAGCTTATATGCTATAGATACTAAAAAACAAAGGAGTATTTTATGAATCCTAAACAAATGGAACGTTTCTTAAAAACGATTGGCGATCAATCCCGATTGCAATTATTGAAGGCATTGGAGCAAAAGCCTTTATGCATTTGTGATTTGAATACTTTACTAGACGTATCACAACCTGCAATTAGCCAGCATATGCACAGACTAAAGAGTGATGAAATTGTGCTGAATGAACGACGTGGACGTTGGGTGTTTTGGTCATTAAATGATTCCCATCCCCACTACTTGTTACTACAAGAATTATTGAAGTTATTACCGGTTCCTACTATTACATGTAGTCAGGAGGAGAATCGATGCAAATAATACTAGCTGCTACTATATTTCTACTCACGTTGGTCTTGGTTATTTGGCAACCGCGTAACTTATCCATCGGCTGGTCCGCTATCGCTGGTGCGGTTCTCGCCTTACTTTTTGGTGTCGTCAGCTTTACTGATGTCATCGATGTAACGTCTATCGTATGGAATGCTACATTAACGTTTGTTGCACTGATCATCATTTCCTTAATCCTCGATGAAATCGGATTTTTCGAATGGTCTGCATTACATATGGCGCGTTTTGCCAAAGGAAGCGGCGTGCGGATGTTTTTACTAATCATCCTGCTTGGTGCCGGTGTATCGGCTTTATTCGCGAATGATGGAGCCGCATTAATACTCACGCCCATAGTTCTCGCGATGGTGCGTGCGCTTAATTTCAAAGAGAAAATGATCTTACCCTTCGTCATGGCGTCGGGATTCATTGCGGACACTACTTCCCTGCCATTTGTCGTCAGCAATCTCGTGAACATCGTCTCTGCTGACTTCTTCGGCATCGGCTTCGCTGAATACGCAAGCCGTATGATCATTCCGAACTTCTTCAGTCTTGGCGCAAGTATTGTCGTGCTGTATTTGTACTTCCGCAAATCGATACCGAAACGTTTTGATGAGAAATTGCTACGTACACCTGCCAGTGCGATACGTGACCATAAACTATTCCGTATTTCCTGGGTAGTACTCGGCGTATTATTGTTCGGCTACTTCATTAGCGAATCACTAGGTTTACCAGTCTCCTTTATCGCAGGTTCCATTGCGATCATATTCTTGCTGATCGCAAGGACAAGCGAAGCGGTGCAGACTAAAACGGTAATCAAAGGCGCACCCTGGGCTATTGTGTTCTTTTCTATCGGGATGTACGTAGTTGTCTATGGATTGCGCAATGCAGGATTGACGTCTGTACTGACAGGTTTGATCGAGTGGACATCGAGCCATGGCTTGTATGCTGCAACGATTAGCATGGGCTTCATCGCAGCGATCCTATCGTCGATTATGAATAATATGCCGACTGTCATGATCGACGCGCTCGCAATCCAAGATGCCGCGGTTCCGCCTGATGTGCGAGAAGCGCTAATCTATGCGAACGTCATCGGCTCAGATCTAGGACCGAAGATGACACCCATCGGCTCACTAGCGACGTTGCTTTGGTTACATGTGCTATCGTTAAAAGGCGTGCGTATTTCATGGGGCTATTATTTCAAGGTAGGTATCGTATTGACTGTGCCTACGCTTCTAATTACGTTGACGGTGTTATGGTGGTGGCTTTCGGTTTCTTGAAAGTAAGGAAGGCCAAGGATTGGCACTTCCCCCTTTTTAGATACTAGCGAACTCTCACAAACATGTACGCTGATCTACGGAGTATTACTTTGGTTCTCAATTTCTATCGATGATTTATCCATAGGAAAAAGTAAACAAAATGAATATAACGAATTAAAAAAGAACACACTCAATGAGATTACTTACATGTTCTCTCATCAAGTGTGTTCTATTTATATGTTTCCAACGGCATAAAAAAAACAACGATTGTCTGCACGATCCAATTGGACCATGGCAAACAACCGTTGTTTAGATAGAACCTTGATGCCCTCGGCGGGAGTCGAACCCACATTTTGAGCTTCGGAGGCTCACGTGCTATCCATTGCACCACGAGGACTAAACGTGTAGTATCAAACTTTAACTATAATTACTCCACTACAGAAAAAAGCTTTTCTTCTGTAAGAGACATCTTCCATTATATCGTAGAATATAATGAAAAGCAATGTGTATTTTTAAGGCAAATGATTTGACCTTTGTTGACCTTAATAGGTAAAATACAGTTATAGTTGAAATACGAAATGATTTCAACCGAACGAATATTATGAAGTAATTAAAGGAGGAAGTCTAATTGAATCTAATTCCTACAGTTATTGAACAAACAAACCGTGGTGAGCGAGCGTACGACATCTACTCTCGTCTATTGAAAGACCGTATTATCATGTTGGGGAGCGGTATTGACGACAACGTAGCAAACTCCATCGTGGCACAACTGCTATTCTTGGAAGCTGAAGATCCAGAGAAAGATATCTCCATTTATATCAACAGCCCAGGTGGAAGCATCACAGCAGGTATGGCAATCTACGATACAATGCAATACATCAAACCAGACATCCGCACAATCTGTGTAGGAATGGCAGCATCTATGGGTGCATTCTTGCTAACAGCTGGTACAGAAGGTAAACGTTACGCTCTGCCAAACGCAGAAGTAATGATTCACCAACCACTAGGTGGCGCACAAGGTCAGGCAACTGAAATCGAAATCGCCGCAAAACGCATCTTGCACCTACGTGAAAAACTAAACCAAATCCTATCCGATCGCACGGGCCAGCCAATCGACGTCATCGCAAAAGACACAGACCGCGATAACTTCATGACTGCCGAACGCGCTAAAGAATACGGTCTAATCGACCACGTTCTAGAACGCAGCGACATCGAAAAGAAATAAATACCACAGGTTGTCGCAGAAAGCCAAAAGGCCTTCCGCGACAACCTTTTTATTTTGTATTTTTATTTGGGGTTGGGGTTGGGGTTGGGGTTGATTTTGGTGTAATCTTTACAACACAAATGAATCAGCACTCTAACTCCAGAAAGAGACAATAGTTGATCTGCGTTTCAGGCGGCGACTCCCGCGGGAATAGCATGAGCCTTGAGACCCCGCAGGTAGCGAAGCGGACGAGGAGGCTCAAGCCATGCCCGCAGGAAAGCGTCCGCCTGGAACGCAGATCAACGGCTCCCTCTCCCCTTTCATTTTAGAAGACAAAAAAAGATGACGAAACCTCAAAAGGTCATCGCCACCCATATCCAACTCATTGCTCATCTTCCACTAAATCAGCCAAATTCTGAAGAGCTAACTCCTCATCAATCCCGTCCGTAATCAACGTGATCTCCGTACCCTTCGCAATCGCCAAACTCATAATCCCCATGATGCTCTTCGCATTCACCTGACGACTATCCTTCTTCAAATAAATATCAGCCGAATACTTATTGGCCTCCTGTACAAATAACGCTGCCTGCCTCGCTTGTAAACCGGGTTTAATCCCTACTGTAATTGTTTTTTCTACCATATTGTGTGCTCCTTTTCTTCCTCTTCTCATGAAGGATCTACTAGTAATTTAACGTAATCGATCTGCGATTTCTTCAATCTTACGCAAACGATGATTGACACCTGATTTACTGACCGGTGCACCCGTCACCAGCTCGCCTAACTCCTTTAGCGTCACATCTTGGTGCGTGACACGTAATTGAGCAATCTCTTGCAGACGTTCTGGTAATTGATCTAAACCAATCGTGCGTTCAATCAACTTAATATTTTCAACTTGTCTTTGTGCTGCACCGATCGTCTTATTCAGATTGGCCGTTTCACAATTGACTAGCCGATTTACACTGTTGCGCATATCACGCATGATCCGCACATCCTCAAATTTCATAAGAGATACATGCGCACCAATGATGCCAAGAAAATCGGATATTTTTTCTGCTTCTTTAAGATACGCAATAAATCCTTTTTTCCGTTCAATTGATTTCGCGTTCAAATGGAAATGGTTCATCAACTCAACAAGTGATTGACTATGTTCTTGATAGCTCGAGAAGACTTCCAAATGATAAGAAGACGTCTCCGGATTATTCACGGAACCTCCTGCCAGGAAAGCTCCCCGTAAGTATGCGCGTGCACAGCAATCTTTTTCAATTAACTGTGGATCGATCGTATTGATCATTTGGAAATCATGCGTCATGATCGATAACTCTTCCAATAAGTGCTTAGCCCCATCACGGATTCGGCAAATATAGACATTATTTTTCTTTAAGCGCATTTTTTTTCGTACCAGCAATTCCACTTTATATGGATACAACGCCTTCATGTTCGAATACAGACGACGCGCAATAGATGCATTTTCTGTTTGAACGTCAAGACTTAGTTGTTTATTAGAAAAAGACATGACACCATTCATACGGATGAATGCCGCAATTTCTGATTTCGTACAGCAGTCATCCGCCTCAATCTGCGTCAATTCTTTTTTCGTTTTGGATGCAAAAGACATGATATTCCCCCTCTTCGGCGATCTTCATATCTATCCGCCTTCTACGTTCTCTCTATATAACGCATCAACATATCTGATACTTCCATCGTTTTATGCATAATCGTTCCATCTAATATTGTCGCGATCTCCTGCACAAATACTTCAGACACTAGTGATTGCAGTATTTCTAAGTCGTTCTCTACAAGCCAAGGCTCTTCATTTTCATTCAGGTTATACGTACGTCTGAACGCTTCTGCATTATTCACTAGTACTGCATCAAGAAAAGGTTCTCCCGCGTGATCATAGAGCGCCTGAACATGCTCAGAAGCAGTATAACGATAAGTTTCGCCACGTTGCGTCGTTAAATTACCAACATAGACCTTTTTTGCAGTACTTTCGAGAATTGCTTCGCGGATATCCTGCACTAAAAGTGTTGGCAAAGTACTAGTATACAAGCTTCCCGGCCCAAATACGATTAAATCTGCATTTTTTATCGTATCGGCTGTTTCCGGCAAAGGTTTTACATCTTGAGGCGTGATAAAAACGTTACGGATCTTCCTTCCATAGAGAGGAATTTTCGATTCACCTGTAATGATTGAACCATCTTCGAGCTCGGCATGCAAGGTAATTCGCTGATTTGCTGCAGGTAATACTGTTCCTTTAATATTCAGAACAACGCCCATCTGCTCGACTGCACGTGCGAAATCACCCGTGATAGTCGTTAGGGCTGTAAGCATTAAATTACCAAGAGAATGTCCCTTCAAACCATCCGTTCCCTCAAATCGATGCTGGAACATTTTCTCAATCATCGGCTCCACATCTGAAAGCGCTGCCATAACCTGTCTTATATCTCCAGGTGGCGGGACGTTATACTGGTCGAGTAAACGGCCTGAACTTCCCCCGTCATCCGCCACCGTAACAATCGCTGTCAGTTCAATTGGGTAGCGTTTTAAACCGCGAAGGATATTGGATAATCCTGTGCCGCCACCGAACACAACAACTCTTTTCATCGTAGTGGATTGCATATTCATGTCAACCCTTTCTTTTTTCAACATCCCGATGTGATACATAGGTCGGGTAGTCGCCTTTAAACACACTTGTAAAGTATTCAGCAAGTGTAACAGAGCGGTGTTGACCACCTGTACAACCGAACGCAATGACTGCTTGACCTTTTCCTTCTTGTTTATACTGCGGAATCAAGAATTTGAATAAATCGGTTAGTTTTTCGATTAATTCTTTCGTGTCCGACCATTTCAATACGTAATCTGACACTTCACGATTCAAACCTGTCAATGGACGTAATTCTTCCAAATAAAACGGGTTCGGTAAAAACCGTACGTCGAACACTACGTCTGCATCAATCGGCATCCCATGTTTAAATCCGAATGAGACAAAATTTAAGGTGAAGTTCGGCTCGCCAGCTTCAGAAAATTCGCGTGTGATTTTTTCTCGTAATTGCTTAGGCTTTAATTTGGATGTGTCGATAATCGAACGGGATAGTCCTTTTATTTCTGTTAATAAAAGACGCTCTTTGCGAATACCTTCGAGTAACGTGCCACCTTCAGATAATGGATGTGACCTACGCGTTTCTTTATATCGTTTCACAAGTGCTTCGTCATCTGAATCGAGGAATAGCAAACTCGTTTTAACATCTTCCATTTTGAATAACCCTTCGAGTGCAGTAATCATGGAGTCGAATAAACTTCCTCCGCGCGTATCCATCACGGCTGCAATACGTCTCATTTGATTATCTGACTTCATCATCAAATCCAGGAATGTTACAAATAATTCGGGTGGTAAGTTGTCTATGCAATAGAACCCCATGTCTTCAAAGCATTGCATGGCGACTGTTTTACCTGCTCCTGACATACCCGTAATTATGACAACTTCGTATTCATTTACCACTTGTGGTTGATCCATAAATGTTAGTCACCTTCCATTGATTGTTGAAGTGATTCCCGCAAGAAGCGGAATTGCTCTGTATAATAGAACGTTCCATACTGCATACCTTTCTGACTAACCGCAAAAAGTAAGTTCTTGCGATCCCCTTCCGCCATTGGTAGTGTATGCAAACTTTCTAGCGGATGCCATTCCAGTTCACCTTCGATGGTGGTTTTCATTAACTCTCCGGAATAGTCGTGTGCGACAAATGTGAAGAGTAACCATTCATTCAATAATTCTTTTCCTTCATCATCCATGATCATCATAGTATATACGCCTTTTAAATGTGGCGAGATCGCTTGCGCACCGGTTTCTTCGAGAAATTCACGATTAGCGGCTTCATAAATAGACTCACCTTCATCGATTTTCCCACCCGGCGCCACATACCAACCACGCCTCGGCTTCTTTAGCAAAAGGACTTGACCGTCTTTTACCACGAGCAAATTAGCAATTTTTTGCATATGTAGTTCCCCACTTTTCAAGTATGTATTTATAGTATACAACGCTTTCATTCAAAACGAAAAAAAAAGGTGACTATTCACGGAAGTTTGTACCGTAAATAGCCACAAAGTTGCTATATTATGAAAGGGGTGTCTTTCTTTTTCTATTATCCCCCTTTTTTATTGCAAAACGATTACATAGACGTTACAAATTGATAACCTATTTTACGCCTTCGCTTCTACTTCTTCCATCAACTCTTCGATATACTTCTGAGCTGCTTGAGCTGCAATACTTCCATCTCCTGTTGCTGTTACGACTTGACGTAATAACTTCTCACGCACATCGCCTGCAGCAAAGATACCTGGAATTTTTGTTTCCATAATGTCATTTGTTTCAATATAGCCGTTTTCATCCAAAATGCCGAGATCTTTGAAAGGCTCTGTGATTGGGTCCAATCCGATATAAACGAACATACCTTCAGTTTCCATTTCACGTTCAGAACCGTCTTCAGTAGAAACTAGCGTTATGGAACCAATCTTACCGTCTTTTTCATTCACTTGCTTAACCGTTGAATTCCAAATGAAATCAATCTTTTCATTGGCAAACGCTCGCTCTTGAACGATTTTTTGTGCACGCAATGTATCACGACGGTGGATAATAGTTACCTTATTAGCAAAACGCGTTAAATATGAACCTTCTTCTACCGCAGAGTCACCGCCACCAATAACGACGATATCTTTATTGCGGAAGAATGCTCCGTCACATACCGCACAATAACTTACGCCACGGCCAGTCAATTCTTCTTCACCCGGTACACCGATCTTGCGGTATTCTGCGCCCGTAGTCAAAATAATTGCACGTGCTTTATAGCTTTTTCCACCTGCGTGAACCGTCTTAAATTCGCGACCGTCTTCGATTTTCGTTACGTCTCCATAAGCATATTCAGCTCCGAAACGTTTCGCATGATCGAACATTTTTGTCGAGATATCTGGACCTAAAATACTTTCAAATCCTGGATAGTTCTCAATTTCTTCTGTATTGGCCATTTGACCGCCTGGCAAGCCTCTTTCTAACATCAATGTGGACATGTTTCCACGTGATGTATAGACAGCTGCTGTCATCCCTGCTGGTCCTGCCCCAACGACAATTACGTCATATACTTTTTCTTCCGTTGTCATAGTAGTTTTCCTCCTTCAAAATACGCATCCTTTGGCTTTCATTCACTCACCAAAGATTTCATCCGACTGGCAGATAAAACTATCGCTATATAAAATCGTACGAGAAATACACTTGAATTTCAACTTAAATGCAACATCTGCAAGTAGTTATTCTTCTGTATAAGGCAGAAATTGAAGAAGTTCCTGAATATACTTGGATAACGTCGCAACAGATACGCTGTAATTTTCCGCAACAGACTTTTTCGTCACTTTTTCGTCATGTGAAGATTGGAACATATAATCCGCTGCCGCAGCAATTGCATGCACATTACTGAACGTATACTTCTGTTCGAGTGCATGTTCACATAGCGTGAACCACATTTGAAAGAACTGTACACCTTGCTCATCAAGCGGTTTATAGTCTTCATACAATAAATCACAAATGGCCAGTGCTTTTTTCAAAGCCTTCTCAAATGGATTAGTCACCTTGAATGAATAATTCAAACTGTGCGCTAAAAACAGTTGTTCCGCAGCTGTCAATTTTTCTACATCTATATATCCGGGATGTGAAAGAATTTCCTGTAAATGTGACGACTTTCCTACTAAGTACAAGCCGAACATTCGCTCACTGCGATACGGGTTTGAAATCTTTTCGATCAAGAACGGAACATCCTCTTCGTAAGAATCCATATCCAACTCTTCATCCAGTGATTTCCAAGGTTCGAAGCCTTCTTTCGTAGGATCCAATTTCAGTAACGCTTCATTCGCTTGCTCCGCTACTTTACGATGACCCGTAAAATATGCAGCGTTCGCTAGCCAGAAGTAATACCCGACATCTCCTTCGAATCCGCGTTTTTGCAGACTGCGAAGCCAGTGATACGCTTCTTCATAACGACCTGTCAGCGCAAATGTCGCACCTAATTTATAGCGCTGTTCGAATTGATACGGTTTAATCTTCGACAACAGCTCCATCATACTTTTCAAACGCTCTTCATCCCGGTTGTAATAAAAGAATACCGCCAAGTTACACAGCGCATGGATGTTGCCTTTTTCTTCACGCAAGACTTCATATAGAATGTCTTCCGCATGCTTCTCTTTGCCGATATAAAAATACGCAAGCGCCAAATTATTATGGACAGCCCACGTTTTCGGATAATCCACTAATAAATCCTCTAGCACTTCAATGGCATCTTCAAAATCTCCTTGTTCCATCATGCGACGTGCTTTTTCTTGCCTGAATATTACTTCACTATCCAGCTGTTCGCCTTCTTCAACGAACATTTCTTCCTGATCAGCGAATTCAGAGATTTCATGGGCTTCTTCCACAAATATGCCATCGGGTGCTATAGCCACATATTTCAATGCATACTGCTTCGCTTCACGCAGTAGACCGAGGTGTGCATGAACTTCAGCTAAATAGAATGTCGTCTCTTCATTGTTTGGATCTAGATCATCAGCTGTTTGCAAAAGCTCATAGGCATCTTCAAAGCGGCCGACTTCCATGATGAACACACCGTATTCCATATGGGTCAGTGCATCATCTGGATTCAAATCCAGTGCACGTTTATAATATTTTTCCGCATCAGAAAATTGTTCACGCTGCATAGCTTGCATCGCGCGTTTACGATAAAAATCACCGTCTGGCAGGAATGAAATAATTTTATCTTTTAAAAATCGTTGGTTGTTTTTCAATCGAACTCCTCCGAAAAAGTAAGAGGAACGCACTTGACGTCCCCCTGCAATGTATCCTCTAGTATAGCACAACTACATAGCCCGTCATTCATTTGCTTTCACGTGCTGCACGTTCCGCCATTTGTTCGGCTGTATATATAATGCGTACTGGATTCCCGCCAGCAAATGTACCGGCAGGAATGTCTTTATTGACGAGTGAGGCAGCGGAAACAATGGCACCATCGCCTATTTTAACGCCCGGCAAAATCGTTGTATTGGCTCCAATCAGTACATTATTGCCTATTTCCACATCGCCAATACGGTATTCATCTATCAAGTATTCATGTGCTAAAATCGTCGAATTAAACCCTATTATGGAGTTTTCACCAACAGAAATTCGTTCTGGAAACATGACATCCGGTACAACCATCAGCGCAAAAGCCGTATGCTTCCCGACTTTCATCCGCAAGAACACTCGATACAAGACGTTTTTCCATGAAACAAATGGCGTATACCGCGCAATTTGAATCACGATGAAATTCTTAGCTACTTTAAAAATGGAGACCGTACGGTAAATATGCCAAAGTGAATTTGCATCTCCTTTGGAAGGATGCCGCTCTGTGCGTCTCATAGTTTGATTCCCGCAGTGATTTTAAGTAAGTCGGACATATGTTGCAACATGAAGTCAGGTTTGAATGTCTGCAAATATTCTTCACCTTTTAACGCCCATGCAACAGCTGCAGTTCGTGTTCCTGCATTTTTTCCGCCCAGTATATCGTGGAAGTTATCCCCGATCATCAGTGACTCTTCAGGTGCTCGGCCAAGACGTTTTAATGCCAATACAATCGGCTCAGGATCCGGTTTAGGATTCGTAATATCATCGAGTCCAATCACTGTCTCAAAATAAGGGGCGATATCGAGAAGGTCGATCCCTCTTTCTACCATATCGCGCTTCTTTGTAGAAACGACCGCCATCTTAAAGCCTAGATCATATAATTTACGGAGCGTATCTGTGACACCTTCGAATTCAGTTACATAGTCATCGTGATGAGCCAAGTTCCATTCACGGTATTCGTCAATCAATTGTTCTGTCTTATCTGGTGCAATCGTGGAAAACGTATCATGTAATGTAGGTCCGATAAACGGCAACATCTCTTCCCGCCCGAAACGTCCAGGGAAATGCTTCTCAAGGACATGTTCAAAAGAAGAAAGTATTAACTCATTTGTATCTGCAAGCGTTCCATCAAAATCAAATAATAATGTAGTAATCGGTTGATTAGTCAATAACAGCTTCCCCCTTCTCTCTCGGCTGCTTCCATAGAATACTCACTGTAATCGTCAGTACAATGGCAGTTACAAGCCGAATGATCAATAATGGCCAAATCGGTATACCGAGTGGCAAGAATAATAGTGTATCCTCAATCACTGCATGGCATGCCATCAAGAATATGAAAGCCAATGTAATATCCCGTTTCGAGACGCCATCTTCCTGCACTGCTTGAATCATGACGCCTGCACCGTATGCCAGGCCAATCAATAATCCCGCAACGAGTGTCATCGAGGCATTGGGTTTCACACCAATCAGTTTTGTAAACGGTGCCAAACCGCTAGAAAAACGCTCTAAATAATTGCGATCTTTCACGTACTGCACAAACAACATTAATGGAATAACAATCAATGCCAGCTGCAAGACGCCAAATGCCGCCTTTTCAAGTCCGAGCAAGAAAATCTGCACAAAGCCTTCTGGCACAACTTCCGCTTGTGGCGTTAGACCGTATTGCGCGATTTCATTGCCGCCTGTCCAAAATACATTGATCAAAACTCCAGCCAGCACAGCCAATCCGAGTCGAACGACAAGCACTGTCCAAAGTTTGACGCCTACTTTTATGGCGACAGCTGTCTCAATGAACAAATTATGCGCAAAACTGATCATCATAGCAATGATAAATACTTCTTTAACCGTTAATTCTAATGAAATGATGCCGGCAATTCCAGCATATAAATTTAATGCATTGCCAAGCACGATGGGCACAGCTGCTTCACCGCGCAAGCCAAAAAGATGCATAATAGGTTCAACCAATTGCACAAGCCAAGGTAAGATAGGTGTAAACTGCAAAATGGTTACAAGCAACGTAATAGGGAAAATAATTTTACCGAGCGACCACGTTGTTTTTAATCCCACTTGTAAACCATTTTTCAACGTACTAGATAATGCGATATTATTTTTGTTTGTCATCATAGTTCTCTTTCACTTTCATTATATATCTGCGATACAACAAGATGGCGATCCCTATGACAACTCCTGCTACAGACACTAACTGCGCAGCACGTAAACTGCCGATGACGTACAGACTATCCGTCCGCATTCCTTCAATAAAGAATCGGCCGATTGAATACCAGATGACATAAAATAAGAAAACTTCTCCACGTTTCATCTTCAGCATTCTTCGGATTACTAAAATCAAAATGAGTCCGACCACATTCCATAACGACTCATACAAGAATGTCGGATGATACGTGATCCCATCAATCGTCATTTGATTCATAATCCAGTCAGGAATGATCGTACTTTCTTTAAACGCTTCTGAAACCGGTCCGCCATGCGCTTCCTGGTTCATGAAATTTCCCCAGCGTCCGATAATTTGTCCAATTAATAAGCCCGGTGCTGTAATATCTGCCACTTTCCAAAATGACACACCGCGCTTCTTACAGAAAATCACAGCTGTAATGACCGCACCGATCAAGGCACCATGGATTGCTATTCCACCATTCCAAATTTGAATGATTTGGTCTGGATGATCACGATAATAATCCCACGTGAACAGAACATAGTAAATTCGTGCACTGATAATGGAAATCGGAATCGCCCAAATGAGCATGTCCGTTAGTAAGTCCGGATGCATTCCCCGCTTCAGCATTTCTCGTTGTACAATCATAAATCCTAAAATAATTCCGAGCGCAATCAAAATACCGTACCAGCGAACTTCTAAGCTGCCAATACTGATCGCGACGGGGTTAATCGCTAGCATGGAAACATTCACTTAGTCGCGCCCCTCTTCTTCTAATAGTTCCGCATTGTCTGCGATCGCTTGATCCAAACGCTTGGTAAATTCCTCTGCAGCATTAATTCCAAGACGCTTCATTCGATAATCCATCGCTGCTACTTCAATGATGACTGCGATATTCCGCCCAGGTCGTACAGGAACGGACAATTTCGTAATTTGCGAATCGAGAATTTCTACTTTCTCTTCATCGATTCCGAGACGATCATAGTGCTTCTTATCATCCCAAATTTCTAAATCGACCGCTAACAATACACGCTTATCATCTTTCACGGAACTTGCACCAAACAACGTCATCAAATCGATAATACCGACACCGCGAATTTCCAACATATGTTTCAATAGTTTCGGTGACGTTCCGATTAAGATATTATCGGATACTTGTCGAATCTCGACCGAATCATCCGCTACAAGTCTATGCCCTTTTTTAATGAGTTCTAACGCCGTTTCACTTTTCCCTACTCCGCTACCACCCGTGATTAATACTCCGACACCATACACATCCACTAGCACACCATGAACAGTCGTCATCGGAGCGAGTTGTCCAACCAAGTAATTCGTCAGCATGCCTGAGAACTGCGTAGTCTTATAATCTGTCCGCAGCACCGGAATGTTTTTCTCCTCTGCTAACTGGCTCAACTCTTTCGGACCTTCTTCGCCATGAGCAATAATGAATGCCGGCGTATCGACCGAGCAAAGTCGCTCCAAACGCTTTCTTCGCGTAATGGCAGGCAATGTTTCAAGGAAGGACATCTCCTTACGCCCAATCAACTGCACACGCTCCGCAGGATAATAATCAAAATAACCAGCCATCTCAAGGCCAGGCCGTGAAATATCACTCATTAGGACTTGCTTATGAATGCCCTCGTGTCCAGCAATCAATTCCAATCCGAAACGATTCATAATATCTTCTACTGTTAATTCACCCATGAAATCCCTCACTCTCTGCTACGATGTACGTATTCTGACAGTTTCTTGCCGTATCATCATTTCCTGTGCTTATGTACAAATCATTCCAACCTATTTTAACATGAAGGTAACGAAAAGAAATGGATTACTTCTTGATCTATATTCCCTTTTTGTATCCTTTTCAAAAGTCTTCTCTATATAGAGGATAAAGGAGAGTGGACAGAATTGACACTAATCATTCTTGACGCGGGTCACGGCCCAGATACACCCGGTAAACGAACACCAGATGGAAAGCTTCGCGAGTATTATTTTAATGCGGCAGTAGCCGCACTCGTCGGAGAGTTTTTAACGAAAGAAGGCCTGACAGTAAAGTATACACACGCGTCTGCTCGTGACGTGCCTTTAAGCGAACGAACGACTTCAGCTAATCGAATGAAAGCAGATGCATTTGTCTCAATCCACGCAAATGCATTCGGCAACGGCTGGCACACCGCACAAGGAATCGAGACCTATATTTATCCACAAGCAAGCAAAAGTTCCGCAGTGCTCGCTTCTGCCGTGCAGAAATCCTTGATCTCTGCTTGCCTGCGTCCCGATCGCGGCGTGAAAAAGGCCGATTTCGCTGTCTTACGTGACACGAATATGCCTGCAATTCTAGTAGAGTGCGGCTTCATGTCGAATCAGACAGAGGCCGCGTTATTGCAAAGCAAAGCCTATCAACGCCAATGCGCACGGGCTATCGCTTTTGGGATTTTATGTTGGGAGTATGGGAGGTGAATTGGGAGGGTTTTTGTTTTGACTGAGATGTGGGGCATTGAGCGGTTGCGTGGCGGGATTGATCGCTTAACCCGTATGTATGAGCGGGTATGGACCACGATAGAGCGGATAACTGTCGGGATAGAGCGGTCACGCAACAACAATGATCACTTACACGATTTATTGAGCGGCACAGGCGATTGACCTCCATATGCAGGGCATTGAGCGGGTGAGCAGCATGATTGATCGCATTTCCCGTAAGTATGAGCGCTCACGGACAACGATAGAGCGGACATCACTCCCCATAGA
>NZ_PDYT01000033.1:0-20122 GCF_002743175.1 Sporosarcina sp. P20a | reverse complement strand
GGTTCATTCGGTTGGTCTCTCGTAAGAGGCAACTTTCTAATATTAACATCTCATCGTTTCGTTGTCAACACTTTTACTTAAAAAGTTTTTCTTGTTAAGTTTGATGTTTTCGCAACTGCTTGATGCGACGCTTATAAATATACCACCGTGTTTATGAGAATGCAAGCTTTTTCACCATTCTTTTAAAAAAGAATGGCGAAACCGCATAGCGCCGCGAATCCAGGGACCCCTAGTATCGCCAATATCATGCCAGATGCAATGTTAACAGGTACATAGATGCCAATAAATCCGCCTGCAATGTTCATTAGAAAGAGAATAAAGAACGCAAAAGCTAATCTAAACCAGAATACCGATAAGCGTTCCATGTTTTTTTCGAGAGTGGTTCGGCTCATACTCAACAGCAATAATGATACGACTCCTAATATAGCTATGACTAAAATCCTCACAGAAAACGCCCTTTCTATCTCATAGATACTTATCTATATGCGTCTCTGGATAGGTTTAGTCCACTCATTCTCTATCTTTCAATTCTTTTCTATAGTTCTCGACGACCTTCTAATGCCCTAGACAATGTAACTTCGTCTGCATATTCTAGATCTCCACCGACAGGTAAGCCGTGGGCGATACGTGTTGTCGTGATTCCAGATGGTTTAACAAGCCTTGAAATGTACATGGCTGTTGCTTCTCCTTCTATAGTAGGGTTCGTTGCAAGAATCAATTCTTGCACTTCGTCTTCCTGGAGTCTTGTTAGTAATGAAGGAACGTTAATATCTTCTGGTCCAATACCGTCCATTGGCGATATCGCACCTTGCAATACATGATACAACCCGCGATAGTCACGCATCTTCTCCATAGCAATCACGTCTTTCGGATCCTGCACGACACAGATTGTTGTGCGATCACGCGATTGATCTTGACAGATATAGCATGGATCGATATCTGTTATATGACCACAAACCGAACAGAACTGAAGATTACGTTTCGCATCGACTAAAGCTTTAGCGAAATCTAGCACCGTGTCTTCTTTCATACTTAATACAAAAAACGCCAGACGACCCGCAGTTTTGGGGCCGATGCCTGGCAATTTCATAAAACTATCCATTAATTTTGATATAGGTTCAGGATAATGCATTATACAACCTCCTAGAACATCCCGGGCAAGTTCATTCCTTTTGTAAATTGGCCCATTGTGGAGTTCGTAATTTCTTCCGCTTTTGCAAGCGCATCATTTGTAGCGATAACGATCAAGTCTTGTAGGATCTCTACGTCTTCGGGATCTACCGCTTCTGGATCGATAATTACTTCAAGTACTTCTTTATGGCCTGACACAATTACTTTTACCATGCCGCCACCAGCTGTACCTTCCATTCTTTCGCTACCTAAGTTCTCCTGTGCCTCTGCCATCTTCTTTTGCATCTTTTGCATTTGCTTCATCATACCTTGCATATTCCCTGCTCCACGCATAAATAATTCCTCCTTAGTAAATTACTCTTCTATTGTAATAAAATCTTTTCCGAACATCTTCTCAGCTTCAGTTACAAGTGGATCAGCATCTTCAATCGATGCTTCTTCCATAAATGCTGACGTTGGTTGTTCCTCGTCTAACTGTTGAGGGTTTTCCTTACTTTTCTGACTGGCTAATCCATTTTTTTGTATGAAATCGGCACGAACTTGCAACCAGCTTTCCTCTGCCACGTAGACTACTTCATAACCTTTACCTGTCAGTCGCAGTAGCGCATCCGATAAGCCTGCTTGTAATGTAGCATTTTCAGAAGCCATCAAGCAATGAATTTCATATTTGAATTTTAGCACAAAAGCCGTCTCTGATGCTGCTACAGGCTCCGTCTCTTCCAATAAAGCGGCATGAGAGCGTTGCATACTTTGCATCATACCCGCCCATTGCTCACGAATCACTTGAATATCGGACTTCGTTGCGCCTTTTAATACTTCTACAATTTTACCTGTTGGCACTTTGGCAGATCTGGAAGCAGTTGAAGCAGCCCTTTTTGCCGGTGCTTGTGGCTCAGCGGATTGCTGTACAGCTCCTGCTGCTAGTTGTTGCTGTAGTTGTCTAACAGTCTGTTCTAACACGGCAAACTTCTGAGCCATTTCAGGATCAGCTGTGGAATTAGACACTTGTCGTTGCTCGCCAGAATGAATCATTTTCAACAAAGCGGATTCAATATAGACTTTCCCGTGATTAGAAAAACGCATTTCTTGCTGTGTTTTTGAAAGTATATCGATGTACCTGTACAATTCATCCGAGTGAAACTCTTGGGCAAGCTCTTGAAATTTATCTCCGTCTGAAATCAGTTCCAATAGATCTGTCAATTCAGGCGCTGTTCCAAGCAGTAATATATCACGGAAAAATGTAATCATGTCTTCGGCGAGTCTACCTACATCTTTCCCTTCCGCAATCAACTCGTGTAATAAAGACAATGCGGATCCCGCGTCTTTCGCTTGAATTGATTGTGCTAGCTGATAGAAGATCTCTTCACCAATAGCTCCAGTCACCAGCAGCGCGTCATTTGTTGTCAACACGTCTCCGCTGAACGATACGGCCTGATCGAGCATACTAAGCGCATCTCGCATTCCACCTGTTGCGGCTTGTGCAATTGCGCGCAAAGCACCAGTCTCTGCAGTAACACCAATATCTCCAATAACCTTTTCCATTCGCTCAATAATTTCAGGTGCCGTAATCGGTTTGAAATCAAATCGCTGGCATCTGGAAATGATAGTGAGCGGCAGCTTATGAGGTTCCGTAGTCGCCAGAATAAATACGACGTGGGCTGGGGGTTCTTCTAGCGTCTTCAGCAATGCGTTGAAAGCTGAATTCGACAGCATATGCACTTCATCAATAATATAGACTTTAAATCGTGCATTGGAAGGTGCCACATGCACACGTTCAATAATGTCGCGAATTTCTTCTACGCGCGAATTAGAAGCCGCATCAAATTCAGTGACATCCGTGTTAGATCCCTCTGTAATACTTTTACACGTCTCGCATTTATTACATGGTTCTGCTGCTGGACCATTTTCACAATTTAGTGCTTTTGCAAAAATCTTCGCCGCACTCGTTTTTCCTGTTCCACGGGGTCCCGAGAATAGATACGCATGCGTCGTCTTCTGATGGAGAAGGGTATTTTGCAGAGTTTGCTTGATCGCCTGCTGTCCTGACATTTCACCAAAAGCCTGCGGTCTGTAAGCGCGGTATAGTGCTTGATAAATCAACTGCGTTTCCCCCTTTTTCTCCGGTTGCATAATACTTCTATCATAACATGAAACACGATTTTTTCACCCTGTACCGCTTGGATATATTACGCAAATACTTCTGTCCACTCGTCTTTCTTATTAAGCATTGTGCGTGCAATTTCTTTCGCACCTTCAAGGCTATGGCTTGCTGCCCAGCCACACTGGACTTCATTACATGCCGGTACTGCTGTCGCTAGCAGTACATCATTTAATGTTTTCTCTACTATAGAAAGAATGTCATTATAGTCTTCATGGTTGATGACAGCTAGATAATAACCTGTCTGACAACCCATTGGACTGATATCGACGATTTGATCTGAATGGTTACGGCTGAATTCTGCCATCATATGTTCTAGTGAATGAAGTGCTGGCATATTCATATGGTCCGAATTCGGCTGGCAAAAACGGATATCATATTTCAAAATCTTGTCGCCATTCACTCCTTCTGTAGTTCCCGCTAATCGAATATAAGGTGCTTTCACTTTCGTATGATCTAAGTTAAAACTTTCAACGTTCATTTTTTTCTCAGTCAATGTAAATCGCTCCCTTTCAGCTATACGTACTATCTCGAAGTATACACTATTTAAGGGACATAAAAAACTCGCCCATAGTAAAATGGACGAGTGAATTATTGAATTAATGCCGTGCACCTATCTTCGACTGCCGCACATAAGCGTTACTCTTGTCGTTGGCTCGGTCTAGGCTACCCCGCGGCACATGAGAGAGTCCACTTAATGCTGCTTCCTTCCGGACCTGACATGATTCATGGGTTCCCATTGCGCAGGACCCAGACGTCAACACTACGTGCAAGAGGCAGACCCTACATGCGGACAGCCTCAGAAAAGGAGTTCAGTCTTGCTAGAGCGGATTGCAAGTTACAGGGCACCGCTAATTCCCCACCTAGCACGGCATTTCTTATTATACCCATAGTTAATAATGATTGCAACGGTAAACCTTGTATTCATCAGAATGTGTTTTAACATCCTATCACGTAAACAGTTAAAAACCATTTCATTCGCACAGAGTTGGATAGTATACTAATTTAAATGAGTGAGGTAAATAGCATAGATCCAACTAAACGTTATGAGCTCAGTTTCCGTAATATCGAAGTTCGAGTGTATGCAGCCATTGTTTTGCCCGCTGTCTTGCTCGGCCTAATGATATTTTTTTTCGCTAGTTCAGTTTTTAACTTTATGTATGCCGCTCTAATACAGACCGTCGCAATGATGAGTTTCTATTGTTGGCGCTTCATTTATCGCCGCAGAGAAAAAAGATAAAAAGAATAGTTGACGCTATGAAAATGATGTGGTAAGATATTATTTGTCTGATACGGAGGAATACCCAAGCCCGGCTGAAGGGATCGGTCTTGAAAACCGACAGGGGTGTTAAAGCCCGCGGGGGTTCGAATCCCTCTTCCTCCGCCATATTTTTGACAGCTTACGTTACTCGATGTAACGTTTTTTTATTGCCTTAAAATCTAAATAGAAGTAGAAATACATACATTACGAAAAACAGCGCCAGTGACTGAATCAGTCATGACGCTGTTTTTTATTTTGTGAGATATGCGCCTGTCTCTGCTGGTTGCAGGGCAAGTGCTTGATAATGTGGAAAGCTTTGTTCTAATGAAGCCGCCACTTGTTGCTCTGTTCCTGGTGGTACAGCTACAAAAAGGGACGGTCCTGCTCCGCTAATTGTCATGCCGTACGCTCCCGCTTCCTTACAAGCCAAACGTATTTCATCGAAGTTAGGGAATCCAACCTTTCGATAGGGTTCATGATATACATCCCGTTCCATCATACGTCCCGCTGTCACCCAATCCGATTGCGCAATAGCAGCAGTCATAACACTGCCCGCAGCACTCCCTCGTACTGCTACTTTATGCGTCAGTTGCTCAGGTAGCAATCCCCGTGAAGCTTCGGTCTTCAAAGCAACTGGAGGTACTAAGATGACAACACCGATCGGGGGTGCTGGAAATGTTAGTACTTCCATCTCATCTTCAGTGAAGTACGAAACTGTCATCCCACCAATCAACGCAGCAGTGACGTTATCGGCATGTCCTTCTAGATCGCTACCGATCCTTAACTTGTCTTTTGGTGATAGTTGCAAACCCGCTAGTTCACTTGCGATTTCAATACCTGCAGCTATTGCCGTAGCACTGCTACCCAGACCTTTTCCTAAAGGTATGTCAGAATGCACCACTAACTTTTGTGAAGAAATGACTTGATCATACCGCGATGCTACTTGCTGAATGGTCTGTACGATCAAATTTGTTTCGTCCGTCGGCAATGCAGCATATTCTTTATCTTGATACAAAACATACCACGCACTAGCTGGTGCAACTTCTATCGTCATGTTTAGTGAAAGGGCAAGACCTAAATGATCGAAGCCGGGTCCGAGATTAGCCGTCGTGGCTGGCACGGTCACTGAAAAACCGGCTTCTGTCATTAGTTGTTCCCCTCTTTCAATTCTTTCAAGAAGTTATCGAACTGTTCATTTGTCATCATAGGCTTATGTGCATTGACGTTGATTGCAGTTTCAGGATCCTTCAATCCATTACCTGTTAGGATACCGACAATCGTCGTTCCTTTTTCAATCAATCCTGCATCAAGTCGTTTCTTGATGCCTGCAATGGTTGCACAAGATGCAGGTTCTGCAAAGATACCATCTGTTGCAGCTAGTAATTGATATGCTTCAAGAATTTCTTCATCAGTAGCGGACAAGATGTCACCACCTGATTCTTCAAGGGCTTGAGTCGCTAAATGCCAACTTGCAGGGTTTCCGATACGTATTGCTGTAGCTACCGTTTCAGGCTCTTCGAATACACGATCATAGACAATTGGTGCTGCACCGTCTGCTTGAACTCCTAGTAATTTTGGTGTATCCGTACCCTTCTTCTCTGCGTATTCTTTAAAACCTTTCCACGCTGCGGATATATTACCTGCATTTCCAACAGGTAAAGCGAAGATATCTGGTACTTTACCGAGTTGTTCAATTGTCTCAAATGCTACCGTCTTTTGTCCTTCCAAACGATAAGGGTTCACAGAGTTTACCAACGCAATTTTACCTTCGCCTAGTTCACGTACCATACGTAGCGCTTCATCAAAGTTTCCTTCGATAGCTACGATTTCCGCTCCGTACATTTTTGCTTGTGCCAGTTTACCAAGTGCAATACGACCTTCAGGAATAACGACGATTGTACGCATGCCTGCACGTGCACCATAAGCTGCGGCTGCAGCAGATGTATTACCCGTTGAAGCACAGATCAAAGCTGTCTTTCCTTCTTCTTTCGCCTTCGCAACCGCCATCACCATTCCACGGTCTTTAAAAGAACCAGTTGGATTCGTTCCTTCTGTTTTCACATACAGATTGATTCCCCATTGCTTTGATAAGTTCTCAAGATAGATTAACGGCGTGTTTCCTTCTTGCAGTGTTAATGCAGGCGTATTCTCTGTCACCGGTAACCACTCTTTATACTCTTCGATCAATCCATTCCATCTTCTCATAATTCCTTATTCTCCTTCCACACGATAATGACTAGAAATGTCAATGACCGCTGGTGTATCTTTTAGGTCTGCTAAAATGTCTAAATGCTGTTGACGAGAAATTTTATGTGTAATAAAGATCAAATCCGCGCCTTCATCATGCAAATCAGAATCTTGGACTACTGTCGCTAGACTTGCTTTGTGGTGGCTATAAATGGATGTCAATTCTGTCAACACGCCTACTTCATCACGTACAGTAATACGGTGGAAGTAGCGAGCATACTTCTGTTCATCTGTTTTTACTTTACGTTCAAATTGTGGTGCATGCATTCTCTTACCATTCACACCTAGCAAGATATTACGGCAAGCCGCCACTACATCACCTGTTACAGAAGTTGCTGTGGGCAATGAGCCAGCTCCAGGTCCGTAGAACATCGTTTCACCTACTGAATCACTGTAAACATACACTGCGTTGAATTCATTATTAACTGTGGCCAGCGGATGAGAGTTATGAACAAAGACTGGCTCAACCGCAACTTCAATTCCTTCTTCATCTTTTTTCGCAGAACCCGTCATTTTAATCGTGTAACCGAATTGCTCCGCAAGCTGAAGATCTCCGTCTGCAATCTCTTTCATACCACGAACAAAGACATCGTCAAGATGCACTTCTGTGGAAAAAGATAGGGACGCAAGAATAACCATCTTACGTGCCGCATCAATACCATCTACGTCAGCAGAAGGATCTGCTTCAGCAAAGCCTAATTCCGCTGCTTCCGCTAATGCGTCTTCATAAGTCTTATTTTCATGCTTCATCTTTGTTAAAATGAAATTAGTCGTTCCGTTGACGATTCCTGTCAATGCAGTGATCCGGTCTGATGCTAATCCATCTTCCAATGTGCGGATCAACGGAATACCGCCACCCACACTCGCTTCATATAATAGGTCGCATTTATTTTCATCTGCTAATTTTAATAATTCAGGTCCAGATTCCGCCATGACATCCTTGTTCGCAGTGACAACACCCTTACCTGCTTCGAGTGAACGGCGAATCGCTAAAGAAGAACCTCCTGTCACTTCAATGATCAAGTCAATTTCAGGATCGTTTAACACTTCATCAAGTGATGTAGTGAACATTTCTTTAGGTATCACGCCATTACGTTTCTTATCCAAGTTTTTAACAAGGACTTTCTTGATGGATACAGGAACACCAAGCTTATGTCGAAGGTCATCCTGGTGATTGTGCAGAATTGTTGCCACACCACTTCCGACCACTCCATAACCTAGCAAGCCGATATTAATCTCATTTTTCTCATTTTTCATTTGACGATTCTCCTAACTATATGTACACTATGAAAAAACAATCGTTCTTCGTATAAGGACAATTATAGAGAATTCTGCCTTTAATAACAACCTGTTTTCACGAATCTTCTAAATATAGATAGATAATCTCAAAAAGATAGGATCTGGTACTCAATGAAAGTTTGTAAATTTGGCGGAACATCCGTCGCATCCGCGGAACAAATCCGTAAAGTGGTCGACATTGTCGTATCCGACCCAACGAGAAAAATTGTCGTAGTTTCTGCACCAGGTAAACGCTCTTCGTCTGACATTAAAGTAACCGACTTGCTCATTGGTTTGGCAAATACTTCACTTGCCGGTGAAGACACAACAGGCGCACTGCAAATGGTTGTGGAGCGTTACAAAGAAATTGCCGAAGGTCTAGGCCTAGATGAAGATATTGCACAAGTAATCGAGCAAGATGTCATTAGACGTCTGAATAAAGATCAGTCAGACGAAATTCTGTACGTAGACAGCTTGAAAGCTGCCGGGGAAGACAATAATGCAAAAATGATTGCGGCTTACTTCCGACATATTGGCGTCGAAGCAGAATACGTAAATCCTCGTGAAGGTGGATTACTTGTTAACCAGCGTCCAGAACGAGTACGTGCTCTTCCAGAAGGCAATGAAAAGCTCTGTAAACTACGTGATAAAGAAGGCATCATCGTATTCCCGGGATTTTTCGGCTATACAGAAGACGGAACATTGCGTACGTTCAACCGTGGCGGCTCCGATATTACAGGCGCCCTTCTAGCAGCGGCGACAAATGCAGAACTTTACGAAAACTTTACCGATGTGGATTCAGTTTTCGCGGCGAATCCCACCGTTATTGAAAATCCACGTGCAATTGATTCGATGACATATAGGGAAATGCGTGAGCTTGCATACGCAGGATTTTCTGTGTTTCACGAAGAAGCGCTGGTACCTGCATTCCGTCACAAGATTCCTGTTTGTATCAAGAACACAAATAATCCAAGTGCACCCGGCACAATGATTGTTCGGGATCGCGACCATAATCTTCAATCCGTTGTCGGAATTGCTGCCGATAAGGGATTCTCTACACTCTTCGTTGCTAAATACTTGATGAACTTAGAAATCGGTTTCGGACGTCACTTACTACAAATTCTAGAAGAAGAAGAAATTCCATTTGAACATACACCGTCTGGTATTGATAACTTATCTGTCATTATTCGCGATGAACATTTAACACCGGAAAAAGAAGCACGTATCGTTAAGCGCATTGAACAGGAGTTATGTCCCGACGATGTTCATTTCCAGCGTGATTATTCCATGGTAGTACTCGTAGGTGAAGGCATGCGCCACGCAAGAGGATTGGCAGCACGCGCGGCATCTGCTATTGCGCGAACAGGTGCAAATATCGAAATGATTAACCAAGGATCTTCAGAGGTCAGTTTAGTATTCGGTATCCAAGAAAAGGATGAAAACGTTGTCCTACGGGAGCTATATCAAGAATTCTTTACAGAAGTCGCTGTTCATTAATACAATCGACATCCCTTATACACGGGGTGTCGATTTTTTCATTTCTTCAGCAATTCTTCCGATAATCAACTCAATATCCTCTTCATTTTCTAACAGATCATATTCTTCGATGTTTAGCCGAATGACTGGGCATGCAGTAAATGAATTAATCCACTGTTCGTAGCGACGATACATCTCTTCCCAATAACCTCTTGGCGTTTGCAGCTCCATATCCCTGCCACGCTCTTCAATACGATCGAGAATGACAGGTAATGGTCCTTCCAAATATATAAGAGCACTTGGATGTGGAAAATACGGCGTCATAACCATTGCATCATACAAATTCATATAGGTTTCAAAGTCGACCGCTTCCATAGTTCCTTCATCAGCGTGCATTTTAGCAAAGATCCCTACGTCTTCGTAGATGGAACGATCTTGTACAAAACCGCCACCGCTTTCGAATATATGCTTTTGCTCTTTAAAACGTTCTGCCAAAAAGAAGATTTGTAAATGGAAGCTCCAACGTTGGAAGTCATCATAGAACCTCTCTAAGTATGGGTTTTCTGCGACGTTTTCCAAGGACTCTTGAAAGCCCAGTCTTTTGGCAATCGCATGTGCCATTGTCGACTTGCCTACCCCTACCATTCCCGCTACAGCGAACACACTATTTTTCGATATATTAGGTAACTTCATTTAGCTTCAAACCTTTCTGGACCGCTTCATAAACTTTGTTTATTATTGCATCCATGTCTTCTTTATTGCGCACATAGTCCACTTCATCCCCGTTTATATGGATAACTTGGATGTCGGGGTGAGTAGCTTCGAACTCCGGTAAATAGGTACGGTAATCCTCCGAAAGCTGCAGTAAATAATTGGGGTCCATATCCGCTTCATACGACCGACCACGCTCGTCGATTCGATTAAGCAATGTAGGAATGGATGCTGACAATGAAATAATGACATTTGGCATAGGAAGATCTTTCGTCAAAATATGATAAATTTCTTTATATTTCACAAAGTCTTTTGACTCTAATGTGCGTTGCGCAAATAGCATATTTTTGAATACATGATAATCTGCTACGACAGGTAACCCTCGCGATATGTATTCTCTATTGATTTGCTTCAATTGTTCATAGCGATTACATAAGAAAAACATTTCCGTCTGGAAGCTCCATTTTTCTTTATCTTGATAAAACTGATCGAGAAAAGGATTCTCTCCACTAATTTCTCTTAATTGATTATATGAAAAGGTCTCAGCAATCGCTGCCGTGAGCGTAGTCTTCCCTACACCAATCGGACCTTCTACCGCAATAAACGGGACAAACATGTACCACTCACCCTTTCAATTCATTACCTTTCCATTTTATCATAGACGACCATATAGAATGCGACTTTTATTGAGGTGTTTTATTGTTTTCCTCTTGTCTGTTTCACGTGGAACATTTCACTAATTGATTTTGATGTTTCGCATGATAGACTGTTGATAAGGAGGGATGAATCGATGAAAAATGATGAATACTACATGAGACTGGCAATAGAAGAAGCAGAAAAGGCTTCTGCTCTAGCTGAAGTACCGATTGGTGCAGTCATTGTACATAACGAAGAAGTAATTGCCGCGGCCCATAATCTGCGTGAAACCACTCAAAATGCGGTCACACACGCAGAGCTATCTGCCATCCAAATAGCTTGTGAGAAGGTTGGAAGTTGGCGTTTAGAAGACACTACACTTTACGTCACACTCGAACCATGCCCTATGTGCGCAGGTGCCATACTACAATCCCGCATTCCACGAGTCGTTTACGGAGCACGCGATCCAAAAGGAGGTTGCGTCCACACCTTTTACCAACTACTTAACGACTCCCGATTCAATCATGAATGCATTGTAACCGAAGGTGTTCTCGGTGAAGAATGCGGACAACTCCTTACTACCTTCTTTCGATCATTAAGAGAAAAAAGAAAAGCCGCAAAAAAAGAAGCCCAACGCCTAGAGTAGAACTCGTAAGCGTCGGGCTTCATTCTTTTGTATTTCACTAATTAGCATTGGTATTTGAAAGTGCATACTTGTTAATTATGTGGTGCACAGATCATTCGCGTATTTCTTCTTACTTAGGTGCTTCAATCTTTTCTTTTCCACCCATATATGGTCGAAGCACATCTGGAATCACAACAGAACCATCTTCCTGTTGATAATTTTCCAAAATTGCTGCTACTGTACGACCAACAGCCAAACCACTACCATTCAACGTATGAACGTACTCAGGCTTCGCACCCGGCTCACGGCGGAAACGGATATGTGCTCGACGCGCCTGAAAGTCTTCAAAGTTAGAACAAGAAGAAATTTCTCTGTAGACATTTTGTGTAGGAATCCATACTTCCAAATCGTACTTCTTGGCAGCTGTGAAACCTAAATCTGCAGTACACATCTTAAGAGCACGATACGGCAATTTCAACAATTGCAATACTTTTTCCGCATGGCCAGTTAATTTCTCCAACTCATCGTATGAATCTTCCGGCTTCACAAAGCGAACCAACTCCACTTTATTGAACTGGTGCTGGCGAATTAATCCACGCGTATCACGACCTGCAGACCCTGCTTCAGAACGGAAGTTAGTACTATACGCTGTGAATGCAATTGGCAGCTTAGATCCTTCTATGATTTCATCGCGATAGAAGTTAGTAACAGGAACTTCAGACGTCGGGATCAAGAAGTAGTCCTCTTCTTCAATTAAAAACGCATCTTCTTCAAACTTCGGTAGTTGTCCCGTTCCAGTCAAGCTTGTACGGTTTACTAAATATGGTGGTAGCATTTCCTCATAGCCGTGTTCCTCTTGATGAAGATCCAGCATGAAATTGATTAATGCACGTTCAAGTCGCGCACCGAGTCCGCGGTAAAACACAAAACGACTACCTGTTACTTTTGCTGCTCGTTCAAAATCGAGTAGTTGAAGATCCGTCCCTATTTCCCAGTGTGGTTTAGGTTCGAAGTCAAACGTTGGGATCTCCCCCCACGTACGTACTTCTACGTTATCATCTTCACTATCCCCTACTGGCACACTATCATGTGGAATGTTTGGAATACGCATAAGTACATAATTCAGTTCCTCTTCCACTTTAGAAAGTTCTTGATCGTATGCTTTGATTTCCTCACCAACTGTTTTCATCTTTGCAATGACTTCATCCGCATCTTCTTTATTACGCTTCATTTGTGCTACTTGCTGTGATACTTCATTACGCTCAGCTTTCAGTACTTCTACTTTAGATAAGATTTCGCGTCGTTTCTCATCAAGTCCGCCAAACTTTTCAAAGTCGGTTAAATCTTCTCCACGTTTACTGAGTTTCGCTTTTACTTCTTCATAATTCGCACGCAATAGTTTACTGTCTAGCACGTCATCCGCCTCCTTGTATTTACATCACTGATAATAAAAAACAATAAAAAAAGCCCTCCATCCCCTAAAATAGGGACGAGAACTACCCGCGTTGCCACCCAAATTGACTGATTGCTCAGCCCACTTGTTTGAGATATCGGCTCAACTGACCGTCAAAACCTACTGATTCGGCTCTGCTACTCCAGGACGGATTCACACCAGTTTTTACCAGCTCCCACCATCCGCCGGCTCTCTAAAAAAAACATGGTTGCTACTGCTTCCTATCATCGTAATGTATGTGAAATTAGATATACCATACTACAATTTCTGACTATTGACAAGAGACACGGTACATTTTCGCATGACAAATATCGTAAAAGTTAGAGATTACTTCGACTATAAAAATTACTTTAACACATGCTCGAATGGCCCGATTGTTTAGTTTATGGAAAGATTAACACATTATACTTTCTCGGGAAATATCTCTTGTTACTAAAGTGGTACCTTTCTAATTCTACTCTAAATACTCAACTTGATTCCTACACTATTGGGTTGGTTCAACTATAGGATTCGTCATGCCCATGAGACAACTCGTTTTTTTGTAATTGTCTCATGGTTGGACGGAATCCTGTAGTGGCCATGGGAATCATAACGCTCCCTGACTTCATTTCCCTAATTCAATCGCATCTTATGAGCTACGAATCGCCATCAATTCACTTTCGGCAAGCTGAGAAATTTCCAAACCTTTCATCGGCGTGCCGATCCCTTTCGACAGCTTAGCGATCAACTCGTAATCCTGGTAGTTTGCGGTAGCCTGTACAATCGCACGTGCAAATGCTTCAGGATTTTCTGATTTGAAAATTCCTGAACCAACGAACACTCCGTCCGCTCCAAGTTCCATCATCAATGCTGCGTCAGCAGGTGTTGCGACACCTCCAGCCGAATAGTTCACAACCGGTAAGCGACCAGCTTCTTTAATAGCAAGTAGAATTTCATATGGAGCACCTAGATTACGAGCTTCTGTCATTAACTCGTCTTTGCTCATATGGACTACTTTACTTACTTGAGCATTTATCATTCGCAAGTGGCGCACGGCTTCCACAATATTTCCTGTTCCAGGTTCCCCTTTTGTACGAAGCATTTTTGCCCCTTCACCTAAGCGACGCGCAGCTTCACCAAGGTTTCTCGCTCCACAAACAAATGGCACGCTGAAATCGCTTTTCAGTAAGTGAAACTCGTCGTCTGCAGGTGTTAGTACTTCACTTTCATCAATGAAATCCACACCTAACGCTTCCAATACACGAGCTTCTGAAATATGACCAATACGTGCTTTTGCCATGACAGGAATGGATACTGCTTTTTGTACTTCCTCTACGATTCGTGGGTCTGCCATACGTGCAACACCGCCTGCCGCTCGAATATCAGAAGGTACTCGCTCTAGTGCCATAACTGCAATAGCTCCGGCTGCTTCCGCCACCTTTGCCTGCTCTGCATTGATTACATCCATAATGACGCCGCCATACTTAAAACTCATTTCATTTCCCCCTTTTTGTTATTTTCAGTATAATTGAAATTGACCATATGAAAATAGCCAGTTTCACATTAAACAACATGGTCAGATTAGAGGGGTCACTATGGACATGATTTTTATCGAGCTTCAAAAAGATTTGGATATCCCGCTTTATCAACAAATATATAATCAAATTAAACAAGACATAATTGACGGCAAGTTCCCCGTTGGCATGAAACTCCCCTCCAAACGTCAACTGGAAGAGTTTCTAGGTGTTAGTCAGACAACAATTGAAATGGCTTATGATCAACTAACGGCAGAAGGTTTTATCGCAGCGGAACCACGAAAAGGTTATTTCATACAAGCAATAGAGGAACTCGCCTATGTACAGCCTGTAAAGTCAGAGACCGTAGCTGAAATTCCTATAACCAAACCTATTCATTACGACTTTTCACCAAGTTCGATTGATACAGAAAACTTCCCATTCATCATATGGAGAAAATATGCACGAGATATAATGGATACAACAAACGCGCACTTATTACTACTCGGAGACCCGCACGGTGATATTGAGTTGCGCCAAGAAATTGCCCGCTACTTATACCACTCACGAGGAGTGGACTGTACACCTGAACAAATTATTGTTGGTTCCGGTACAGAACAACTTTTGCCTTTGATTATCCGAATACTAGGTGAATGGGCTCGCTATGCAATTGAAGATCCAGGTTATCTAATGACCAAGCACGTCTTTTCGGAATACTACAGAAAGACGATTCCCATTGCAGTCGACCATGAAGGACTTGACGTAAAGGCGCTACAACGGTCCGATGCCTCCATAGCCTACGTTACCCCTTCCCATCAGTTCCCGACTGGCACAGTGCTGTCTGCTGCTCGCAGGACCGCGCTTTTGAACTGGGCAGCATCGAATCCTGAGTTTTTTATAATTGAAGATGATTATGACAGTGAATTCCGTTACCGAGGACGTCCTATACCTTCCTTGCAGGGGATGGATAAAGGAGAAAATGTTATCTATTTAAGTACATTTACTAAATCACTTATGCCATCTATGCGAATTGCCTACATGGTGTTGCCGCCAAGGTTATTGGATACATACCGACAGGCTTTCATCCCCTACTCTTCTTCCGTACCGCGGATTGATCAACATATCTTGGCACGTTTCATGGCAGATGGACAATTCTCGCGCCACCTGAACCGTATGCGGAAAATCTATCGTCGGAAAATGCATACATTGACGAATTTATTAAAGTCGTATGAACCTACCATTTCATTCTCAGGCGACGAAGCCGGTATGCATGTCTTGCTTCACGTTCATACGGATAGAACGGAAAAGGAACTAATCAATGATGCTCTTCAATCAGGTATTAAAGTTCGTGGTCTAGACACCTATAAGGTAATGCCCGATCAATCGCCTCCTTCATTCCTAATCGGATTCGGCGGACTAACTGAAGAGGATATCAAACTGGCAATCCCGAAGTTGTTCCATGTGTGGAACATCAAAAAGACAGCGATACCTAAGTAGGTACGCTGTCTTTTTGTAGTTAATTAAATAAGCCTTTTACAAAACCAGTAGAACTATTCCACGCACTTGAGAAGAAGTTACCAATTGCCCCCATAGTTAACGAGAACCAACCAGCTTTCTTCACTTCTTCAGTCGTGACGACTTCCGTATTAACTATTTTCCCGTCAATAAAACCATAATCTGATCCATCTTTTTTCACTAGCTTAACATGACCAACAACCGTACCTTTTTTAATTGGTGCTTGGACTTGTCCATTTTTCACCAACTTCTTATCTAATACGAGTTCAGTAGTATAGTCTTGATCTTCATCATTGCGGACTAACATGCTTATAGGTTTCTTTGTAGCAATCGCTACTTTTTTCTCTTTACCTTTTATAACATCTAGAGTCTTCTGCTTCTTGAACTGGTACCCTGCTTTAAGTAGCTCTGTTTCACTATACTCCTTAAAGCCATAATCAAATAACTCACGAGTTGCATCAAAACGTGCTTCATAAGATCCAACACCCTTATCATCCACTGCATTCATTACAACAGCAATAACACGTCGGCCATCACGTACTGCGGTACCCGTGAAACAATGTCCTGCAAATTCCGTAGTACCCGTTTTCAAGCCATCGATTCCTTCATATTCATATACTAAGCCTGGCAACATAAAGTTCCAGTTTACCATGTCAATGGCATCATCTGTTCCTTCACGGAAAGTCTTTTTAGCAATTTTCGTTGTCTCTAGTACTTCCGGATATTCTTTCAATAAATGATAGGCTAGTTTAGCAACAGAACGTGCAGGCATAACGTTTTCATCTTTCTCACCAAACTCACTTGGGTGCATACCTTGTAAGTCACTGTTGTTCAAACCCGTAGAATTGACAAATTTATAATCTGTCAATCCAAGTTCTTCAGCCTTTTCATTCATTAGATGGACAAATTCCTCTTCCGATCCTGCAATTGACTCCGCAATCGCTATAGTCGCCGCATTTGCTGAATAAATTGCTACTGCTTCATAAAGTTCACGAATCGTATAGGATCCATCTCGACGAAGCGGTACATTACTTAAACGACGATCTTGTGAAACCTTATACGTATATTCAGTAACTTTGTATTCTTGATCCCAGGTAATTGTTCCATCATCAAGCGCTTCGAACATCAAGTATTCCGTCATCATTTTGGTCATACTTGCAATACCAAGCGGCTTATCCGAGTTCTCTTCGTATAATACCTTGCCACTATCTGCATCTATCAAAATAGCTCCGTTTACACGAAGGTCCAGTGAAGAATCACTTTCCTTTGCCGCTACAGATTCTTGCATACCTAACGTCATAAACAACATCATTGGCACCAGTAAAATTGCCAACCATCTCTGTGTTACTTTTTCCACTCATCTTACCTCCGTAGTCACAATATCAAAAGTCAGTGTACCATATTCCCGGCAAGTCAGATATGCTTATGGCAAAAAAACATATATTCCCCTATGAAAATCAGTGTACTTTTCATTAAATTTTATTATTCCTCATATAACAACAAAAAAGGACAGGAGGAAATTCCCCCCTGCCCCTTACCTAGTAAATTAACGTACCGAATAGTTCGGTGCTTCTTTTGTAATTTGCACTTGGTGTGGATGACTTTCTAGTAAACCAGCACCTGTCATACGAATAAATTGTGCATTTTCACGATGTGCTTCAAGATCCTTCGAACCGCAGTATCCCATACCTGCTCGAATACCTCCTATAAGCTGATGAATTGTATCGGACAAAGGCCCTTTGTACGGCATACGACCTTCGATGCCTTCAGGAACAAGCTTCTTTTCATCTTCTTGGAAGTAACGATCTTTTGAACCTTTTTCCATTGCTGCAACAGAACCCATACCACGGTATACCTTAAAACGACGTCCCTGGAAGATCTCAGACTCCCCTGGGCTCTCAGTAGTACCTGCGAGCAAGCTTCCAAGCATAACCGCATGTCCACCGGCAGCCAACGCTTTGACAATATCACCAGAATATTTAATTCCACCATCGGCAATAATCGTCTTGCCGTATTTACGTGCAACAGTTGCACACTCATAAATAGCAGTGATCTGTGGTACACCAACACCTGCAACTACACGTGTTGTACAAATAGAACCAGGGCCAATACCAACTTTCACTACGTCAGCACCTGCTTCATACAATGCTTCAGCTGCTTCTGCTGTTGCTACGTTACCTGCTACAATCGCAAGGTCCGGATAATTTCCGCGGATCTCTCTCACTGTGTCAATAACACCCTTAGAGTGTCCGTGTGCTGTATCAATAACTATTAGGTCAACTTCTGCCTGTACAAGCTTCTCAATGCGCGTAGAAGTGTCTACCGTGACTCCTACAGCCGCACCAACAAGTAAGCGTCCAGCCTTATCTTTTGCTGCGTTAGGGAACTCAATAACTTTCTCGATATCCTTAATTGTAATTAAACCGTTAAGAATACCTTTATCATCTACGATCGGTAGCTTTTCAATTTTATATTGCTGTAGCATTTTCTCAGCATCTTCAAGTGTAGTTCCTACAGGAGCCGTCACCAAGTTTTCTTTCGTCATGACTTCATCAATGATAATGGAATAATCCTGAATGAATCTCAGGTCACGGTTCGTCAAAATACCAACCAGTTTCTTCTCTTCCATGTTGTTAACGATCGGGACACCTGAGATACGATATTTACCCATTAAATGCTCTGCATCAAACACTTGATGTTCCGGGGTAAGGAAGAACGGATTTTTAATAACTCCATTCTCAGAACGTTTAACTGTAACAACTTCCTCAGCTTGTTCTTCAATACTCATGTTTTTATGAATAACGCCGATTCCACCTTGACGAGCCATAGATATTGCCATCTTGGATTCCGTTACTGTATCCATACCTGCACTAATGATAGGTATATTCAACTTAATGCTGTCTGTTAAGTTCACAGATAGCGAAACAGCCTTTGGCAATACATCAGATGCTGCTGGCACCAATAATACATCATCGAACGTCAGACCTTCACGAGAAAACTTTGATTCCCACATTAACTTTCTGCCTCCTAAAATTACTATTGTCTATTCAGATTATTAAAAGGTTATCAGCGTCAATGGGGCGTGTCAAGACAGAAGTTTATAAACTGACTATTCCTATTACTCACTAAATATTTTATCCAATGACTTTTGCATCTTTAATGGATTCGTCTGTGGTGCAAAACGATCTACTACTTGTCCGTTTGAATCAATCAAGAACTTCGTGAAGTTCCATTTGATTCCTTCCGTCAATACACCCTTTTGCTGTTCTGCTAGATACGTAAATAAAGGTTCTGCTTCATCTCCTTTTACATCTATCTTGGCAAACATCGGGAACGTTACGCCGTAATTCACTTGGCAGAAGTTCATCGTTTCATCAATATCATCAAATTCCTGATTATTGAAATTGTCCGATGGGAAGCCCAGTATAACCAATCCTTGATCTTTATATTCTTCGTATAGTTGCTGTAGTTCTTTAAATTGTTTTGTGAAACCGCATTTACTCGCAGTGTTGACAATGACCATTGGACTTCCTTCAAATTCCTTTAGAGATTTCTTTTCTCCACTAGTAGTTTCCACTGTGAAATCGTAAACTGTCGTCATGCAGAATCGCCCCTTTTCTTTTAGTATATGTTACCTGACTATTGAAAGAATACCTAGTATCCTGTTTGGTTCGAAGGCTTTTTAAGGCATTATGGTAAGAGATTTAGATGTGTTTTGCGGGGGGATAGAGCGGTTGGTGTGACTTATTGAGCGGTTAAGCGCGGGCATAGAGCGGGCGCCGTGATTCATTGAGCGGATAAACCGAGCAATTGAGCGGTTAAGCGCGGGCATAGAGCGGGCGCCGTGATTCATTGAGCGGATAAACCGAGCAATTGAGCGCTCGCCGAGACTCATTGAGCGGTTAAGCAGAGAGATTGAGCGCTTGCCCTCATACATAGAGCGGATATCGGAAATATATGAGTGAATGAAGTACGAGTTCCCCAATCCTAAATTCAATCAATTACCATTATAAAACACAAAAAAGCCACTCCCCAAAGGGAATGGCTTCGCGTGCCTAGCAACGTCCTACTCTCACAGGGGGAAACCCCCAACTACCATCGGCGCTGAAGAGCTTAACTTCCGTGTTCGGTATGGGAA
>NZ_PDYT01000032.1:0-21490 GCF_002743175.1 Sporosarcina sp. P20a | reverse complement strand
CCTACCCCGCAGTTGTGCCTGCGCTACTGAGTGGAATTCATTTAGGTTGTGGTTCTTATAGGAAGAAGATCAGTGATTTGGTGTTACTGATTTTGTACTTTTAAAAAAGAAGTATACGAACTGCCCTACACCCAATCCAACGAAGGCGCCTGCTGTGGTAGGCGTAGCGATGAGACAAAGACAGGTGAACTTCCTGTCTCTGGCTCCTCGCGAAAGCCATCCACCAGCGCCGAAGTGGGGACAATGGAATCTCCACTTACATAGGCAGCTAAACAACAACCACCTGATCAAACAGGAAACAGAAAAAGCACGTGCAAGAACAACAACCCATCGCCGCTTCTTGCTTACTTACTTTATATAAATCCAACTTCCAACGAAAGGGGAGAAAAAAACATGACACTGCGCTTTATTACCGGTCGCTCCGGAACAGGAAAAACAACTTTTATTGAACAAGAAATCGCCCAAGAATTGAAAGAACGGCCGATGGGGGCACCTAGTGTCGTCATCGTACCCGACCAACTATCCTACTCTATGGAATACAGCCTCTCAGTCAAATCCGGACTGTCCGGCATGATTCGTGCTCAAGTCCTGACCTTCAAACGACTGGCGTGGCGGGTCTTACAAGAAGTCGGCGGCATCACGCGCGAAGAAGTAGACAGCTTCGGCTATCGCATGCTTGTTCGCAGTGTGCTTGAAGACAATAAAGAATCATTCAAGCTATTTAAACAAGCAGCTTCGAAGCATGGATTCGCTGAGCAGATTAGTGACGTCATGAAGGAATTCAGTAAATATTGTATCGATCAGCAAGCGTTTACTGAATTGAAGGCGTCACTCGCAGATAAGCAAGCGCCTCGGATTTTGCAAGACAAAGCGCATGACTTGCAGTTGTTGCTAGAAAAAATAGAAGAACGTCTTGGCACGACCTATATGGACAGTGAAGGTCAACTCAATGCGCTAGCGGATCAGTTATCTCATTCGGAGTGGCTACAAGATGCGTCGATCTACATAGACGGCTTCGGTGATTTCACGACACAGGAATACACGATTATTACACAATTAATGAAATATACGAAACGTGTGACGGTCGTGTTGCCAATGGAAGAAAAAGTGCATACCGGCGAGCATGAATTATTCCACACTGCCCAGCAACAGTTCGAAACGCTTCAGCAACTAGCGTACAGTGAATCTGTCGATCGTGAAGAACGCGTTCATTTGACTAAGTTGCAACGCTTTTCGAATCAAGAATTGGCGCATTTGGAAGAGCAGTTTGATCACTATCCTCCTGAATCGTTTCAATCAGAAGGTGCAATCCAACTAATCGAAGCATCGAATCGTCGTGCAGAAGTTCATGCAGTGGCGCGTTCGATTCGCAAGATGATGCGCGAAGGCAAGCGGTACAGAGGGATGACGGTGTTAAATCGTCAACCGGATGTCTATACCGAATTAATTCAGAACATATTCACGCAATATGATATTCCCGTATTCATTAGCCAGAAGAAACCGATGCTGCATCATCCATTGATTGAATTTGCGCGTTCATTGCTTGAAGCGGTGCGTACCGATTGGTCGTATGAAGCCGTGTTTAGAGCAGTGAAGACGGATCTGTTTTTCCCTGTCAATGAAAGCAAGCAAGTGTGGAGAGAGCGTGCAGACCGCTTGGAGAATTTCGTGTTGGCTAAAGGAATACATGGCAAATCTCGCTGGCAAGATGAAGAGCGTTGGAAGGTCAGTCGTTATAGAGGGCTCGAAAAAGTCCGTACCGTGCAGACAGATGAAGAACTTGCGACGCAAGCGGAGTTTGCTGAGACGCGCGATATGATTCGCGAGCCGATTGAGCAATTACAGCAGAAGTTACAGTCTGCTCGGACCGGTCGAGACGTGGCAGAAGCATTGTTTTACACGATAGAATCTCTGAGTATCTACGATAAAATTATAGAGTTGCAGCAAACGGAACATACAAATCATCGTTTGCAAGCAGCAGCTGAACATGAACAAGCGTGGACGAGTTGGATTAATGTGCTGGATCAGTTTGTGCTGATGTTTGGAGAGAAAGAACTACCGATTGCAGAAGCGATTAAAATATTGGATGAAGGATTCGATACACTTGAATTCAAATTGATTCCGCCTTCGCTCGATCAAGTGACTGTGACGACTATGGAGTTATTCAATTCGATGGGTGTCGAAGCGGTGTTTGTGCTCGGTGCGAATGAAGGGGTATTGCCGCTGCGCAATGATCACGAAGGATTGCTGTCAGACAGCGATCGAGAGTTGTTTAGTGAAATTGGCATTACGCTCGCGCCTACGACAAAGCTTCAGCTCATGCGCGAATCGTATATGGCGTATCGTGCGTTTACTGGAGCGAGTGCGCGTTTGACTGTCAGTTATCCTATTGCGGATGAAGAAGGGAAAGCGTTGATACCGTCTCTTTACATTCCTAGACTTCAGCAGATTGTTTCAAATATCCCTACCGAAATCGCGGTCATGGAGCCGACGGAGTTGTCCGAAGTAGAAGACAAACTCGCTTATATTGAACATCCTGATGTGGCACTGTCTTATGCGATTCGTATTATGCGACAAGCGTCAACGCATGAAGAAATCGCGCCGCAGTGGCAAGCGGTTCTTGCGTATTATAAAGAAGATCCACTATGGTCTTCCGTTATAGAGTCGATCGTACAACCTGCATTGAAGCGACAGAAGACTGAGTTGCTCGATACAAAACTGACGACAGGTTTATACGGATCGTCCTTTACAACGAGTGTTTCGAGAATTGAATCGTATTACAGTTGTCCGTTCCAACATTTCACGACGTATGGTCTCAATTTGCAAGAGCGTTTTGAATTCCAGCTCGAAGCACCGGATATCGGGGATTTATTCCATGCGGCATTGAAGTGGGTATCGGATGAAGTCATGCGCCTAGGCTTGTCTTGGGCTGCGTTGACGAAAGAACAGTGCTGGCAGTTAGGCCGTGAAGCGATTGATGCACTGGCGCCAAAGTTCTTCCACCGAATTTTATTGTCGAGTCAACGCTATGCGTATATTCAGCGAAAGTTGATGCAAATCATTCAACGGACAATCCGTGCTTTACAGTCGCAGGCGCGTAATTCAAGCTTCACGCCGATTGCGATTGAAGCAGGTTTTGGTCCGGATGAAGAGATCGCACCGCTTGAAATTAATTTGAAAAATGGTCAACAGATGCATATTCGAGGACGTATCGATCGAATCGATACGATGAAAAAGGACGATCAAACGTATTTACGAGTAGTTGATTACAAATCGTCGGCTCGTGCACTGGATTTGACCGAAGTGTATTACGGCTTATCTCTACAAATGCTGACGTATCTAGACGTTGCACTTGAGCACGCGGAGGATTGGCTCGGTGTCTACGCAAATCCCGCGGGTGTGTTGTATATGTACGTTCACAATCCGATGCTGCGTTTGACGAAAGAGTTGAACGAAGATGCTGTGGAAAAAGAGTTATTGAAATCCTATAAAATGCAGGGCTATATATTAGAAGATGCGGACGTTGCGCTGGCAATGGATGACAACATCGAAAGTGAGTCATTAATTATTCCCGCACGTTTAAAGAAAGACGGCTCGTTTTATTCGACTTCAAAAGTCGTGGCACCTGAAGATATTAATATTTTGCGTTCATTTGTCCGCAAGAAACATCAGCAGGCAGGGGACGGTATGTTGTCAGGTGACACACGAGTCTATCCGTACCGCCTGAAAGAACATATGCCGTGCACGTTCTGTTCGTATCAATCGATTTGTCAGTTTGACAGCACCGATCCGACACAACCTACACGGAACTATACGGCCTATAAGCCGGAAGATTCATTAGAAAAGATGAGGAAGGAGATTGATCCAGATGCGAATTCCAAATAAACCGCCACATGAGACCTTTACGGACGATCAATGGAAAGCGATTTACGCGTCCGGTAAGGATATTCTCGTATCTGCTGCGGCAGGTTCAGGGAAAACAAAAGTCCTCATCACGCGGATGATTGAAAAAGTATTGAACACGGAACAGCCGATAGACGTCGATCAACTACTCGTTGTGACGTTCACAAATGCGGCCGCTGCCGAAATGCGTCATCGTATGGCCAGTGCGCTCGAGGAAGCGATCGTTCAAGATCCTTCTTCCGTTCATTTGCGTCGACAGTTAAATCTACTAAATAAAGCACAGATTTCCTCCTTGCACTCATTTTGTCTGCAAGTCGTTCGGCAGTATTCGTATGTGCTTGATATAGATTCTGGATTTCGTATTGCCGATACAACCGAGGCAGCGATTTTACGTGATGATACGATCGCACTTGTGTTGGAAGACGCCTATAGTCAGCCGGATCCAGAAGCGATTTATCGTTTGAGTGATAGTTTCACAGCAGATCGTAATGATCAGGCGATCGAGACGTTGATTGATAAACTCTATGATTATTCCCGTGTACATCCGAATCCATCGCAGTGGCTAGAGCTTATTCCGCAACAATATGAAATTGGTGATGATGCGACGATCGACGGCTTATCGTTCATCGATTCGTTGAAAGTATCGATCCAACATACGCTTGAAGAAGCGATAACGGTCACGCGTGATTTACAGCGAGTGGCGGAAATGAATGATGGACCGCTACCTTTGCTTGAAACAGCAAAAGCGGATGAAGCGTGGATTGATGGAGCGCTTGACTATATGCTTCACGGCAAGTGGGAAGATGCCTTTGCGTATTTCCAAACGTTGAAGTGGGTCAAGGCAGGTACGATTCGTAAAGATTCATGTGACGAAGACTTGGCTGCGCGTGGTAAATCGATGCGTGATCAAGTGAAGAAAATCGTCAATGCATTAAAAGACACGTACTTTACTCGAACACCTGCAAGACTGTTA
The DNA here is from genome assembly GCF_002743175.1 of Sporosarcina sp. P20a. Lineage (NCBI taxonomy): Bacteria > Bacillati > Bacillota > Bacilli > Caryophanales > Caryophanaceae > Sporosarcina > Sporosarcina sp. P20a. Next base: position 16,614 of record NZ_PDYT01000032.1, on the reverse strand, counting down.
GAAGAAATCCGTTTGATGGCGCCACTTATGCACACGCTCGTTGGATTGGTAGAAGATTTCACGACGCGTTACCAAGCATTGAAAGAAGAGCGTGGCTTAGTAGATTTCTCAGATCTCGAGCACTATGCGTTACAGATCTTATCCGAAGTAGTAGACGGCGAGCGAGTACCTTCGGATATTGCGACCGATTACCGAAATCGCTTTGCAGAAGTATTGGTGGATGAATATCAAGATACGAACTTCTTGCAAGAAGCGATATTGCAGTTAGTGAAGCAAGGCGGAGAAGCGGACGGCAATTTATTTATGGTAGGGGACGTCAAACAGTCGATTTACCGATTCCGTCTAGCAGAGCCGGGCTTGTTTTTAGGGAAGTATGATCGTTTTACATCAGATGTAGAGGATCAAGGATTGAAAATCGACTTGAATGCCAACTTCCGGAGCCGTAAAGAAGTCCTCGATGCGACGAACTATATTTTTAGGCAGATCATGGGGACGCGTGTTGGAGAAATTGAGTATGACGATGCGGCGGCGTTGAAGTATGGTGCACAATATCCCGAAAAAGACGTTTCGGCTGGATTGACGATTTTGTATGAAAATGAAGAAGAGGAAATGTCTGAAGAGCAAGAAGCCCAGCAAGAGCTGAAGAAATCCCAAGTGGAAGCGCGGTGTATTGCACAGAAGATTAAGGCGTGGAAAGAGGAGCAGGCGCAAGTGGCGGATGCATTCAGCGGTAAGCAACGTCCGCTAGAATACAGTGATATTGTCATACTTATGCGCTCGATGACGTGGTCGAGTGAAATTGCGGATGAATTAAAAGCCGCGGGGATACCCGTCCATGTATCGTTATCTTCCGGTTATTTTGATGCCATTGAAGTGATGATTATGCTCAATACATTGCGTGTCGTCGACAATCCGTACCAAGACATTCCACTCGTATCGGTGTTACGTGCACCGTTTGTTGGTATGACTGAAAATGAATTGGCGCAAATTCGTCTCGTCAATCGTAATGCGACGTTTTATGAAGCACTGCAATTATTCAAGCAGACGGGTGGTGCGGGAGTGAATCCTGCTACACAGGAAAAGCTTCAACGCTTTTTCCTATTACTTGAAGACTGGCGGAATATGGCGCGGCACGGTTCGTTATCAGAATTGATTTGGCAAGTGTATCAAGATACGCATTATTACGAAATGGTCGGAATCTTGCCAAACGGTAAACAGCGCCAAGCCAATCTGCGTGCGTTACATGACCGAGCGATGGCCTATGAAAAGACATCGTTCCGTGGATTGTTCCGTTTCCTTCGTTTTATTGACCGCATGCGTAAACGCGGGGATGATCTCGGGGAAGCACGGTTTATGAGCGAAAAGGAAAACGTCGTACGGATCATGACCATTCACTCATCAAAAGGGTTGGAGTTCCCGTATGTATTTTTAGCCGGAATGGGACGTCCGTTCAATAAAATGGACTTCCATAATCCATATTTATTTGATCAGCATTTCGGACTCGCCGTCAAAGCAATTGATCCAGATAAGCGAATTATGTTCACGTCACTACCGTTTCTAGCGATCAAAGAGAAAAAGGAGCTAGAGATGCGGGCAGAGGAAATGCGCGTGCTCTACGTAGCTATGACGCGTGCTAAAGAGCATTTGGAATTGATTGCCTCCGTTAAAGATATCGAAAAGACGATGAACAAGTGGCAAGAAGCTCAGTTGTTGAATGAAGATGAACCTTTGCCGGAATACACACGTTCACGGGCAACCGGTTATCTCGACTGGATAGGTCCAGCCGTTGCACGTCATTTGGACTTTGGGAAGTTCGGTAAGACGACTGGCGGGGAACTGATGGATGATCCGTCAGCATGGGAAGTAAATGCCTATCCGTTTTCTGCATTCCATAGTACGAATGAAGTGGAGATCGAGGACTGGATACCAGTCGATCAGGAAGCGGCCGTAGCGAATCCGAAGTTAGTGGAAGAAGTGCGAAGTCGTTTTGATGCGCATTATCCGTTTGAATTCGCAGTAGAGTTATCTTCCAAACAATCTGTCAGTGAGTTGAAGCGGATTGCGTTGCTGGAGTTCGAACGAGGTGATGCCGATCCGTTTGAAGAAATGGAACCTGACGTCACGAAGCGAATCTCGAATCTTCATGCACGACCGTCATTTTTGCAGAAACGTTCATTGACGAAAGCAGAAATCGGAACCGCCATGCATACCGTCATGCAGCATCTTGATTTGAAAGCGGAACTAGATCAAGTAAGTGCAACGGAGTTTGTGAAGCAGCTTGCAACACGTGAACTGCTGACGAAAGAAGAAGCGGCTGCGATTGATGTGCAGGCAATAGTAGCATTTTTCCAGACGACACTTGGCAAACGGATGAAGCAAGCCGATCAGGTGTTGCGTGAAACGCCGTTTACGTATGCGCTACCTGCTGTTGAAGGCGAGTTTCAGTTGTTACAAGGTATTGCAGACTGTCTCTTCCATGAAGACGGCGAGTGGGTACTCGTGGATTATAAAACGGATGATGTCAGTAACTATCATTCCGATCAGGCGATTGCTAAAGAAATGCAAGTCCGTTATGGCACGCAGTTGAATTTGTATAAGAAGGTATTAGAATCGATTCTTTCAATTGAAATTAAAGAAATGTTACTTTACTTATTCAGCGGAGCAAAAATCATCAGTTTACAGGAGGAATTTGTTTGAAGTTGACTCCCACACCTTTAACAGAACGGGTAGAAGCACTCGATTACTTGAGAGGAATTGCGTTACTCGGGATTTTGATTGCGAATATGATTCATTTCCATTCGCCGTACGCGTATATGGATCCGTATTCGTGGTATACCATCCCGCATGAGCAGTCGATGTTTCATTTTATCGATGTGTTTATAGAAGCTAGTTTCTATCCATTATTCGCCATGTTATTTGGCTATGGTGTGAATATGCAGTATGAAAAATCATTGAAAAACAATACACAGTTCGCACCATTCATGGCACGACGCATGGGAATTCTACTGATCTTTGGTGTGTTGCATGCGGTGCTCATTTGGTCAGGTGACATTTTGTTCACCTATGCGTTGATGGGATTCATCATGATTGCGGTGATCCGGATTCCAAAGAAATGGTTGATAGCACTTTCCCTAGTCATTTATTTTGTGCCGACATTATTGTTGTACAGTATTTTGGCGCTTACTCGTAGTGCGACTTCATTAAATATGTTGGACGGATTTGAAGATGTTCAGCAAATCGAACGAGCGATTGCAGCTTATGCAAACGGCACGTTCGGCGATATTTTCGCTTTTCGTTTGAATGAATTCTTTACTTTTGAAATCATCGGTTCGATCACAGCGGTCTTTATTATTTTGCCGTTGATCATGTTCGGTGCTGCATTATCGAAATTCAAAGTCATCGAGCGTATGTATGCGCTGAAAGGGAAGTTGCTACTGGCCATGCTAGTATTTATTCCGATTGGCGTTATTTTGAAGAACATTCCGAGTTGGGACGGCCCAAAATTTGAAAATATTTTACTTGTTCAATCAATCATTGGTGGTCCGATTCTGACACTTGGATATGGCGCATTATTTTTATTGCTGTTCCAAATTCCATTTTTGAAGAGTATTACGCAACCTTTTGCAAACGTTGGTAGAATGGCATTTACGACGTATATTATGCAATCGGTTATTGCGACGATGATATTTTATTCATATGGAGTAGGTCTGTATGGTAAAGTAGACATAGTGACCGGCACGTGGCTAGCAATCGGAATTTTTGCGATTCAGCTCATTGTAGCGCAGGTTTGGTTGTCGAAATTCAGAATGGGACCACTTGAAGCTTTGTGGCGGAAGTGGTCGTACGGAAAGAATTTCGTCGTTAAAGAGGAAAAAAAGTAGATTTTGTCGTAACATAGGAATATGTGAATTCACATGGAAAGGGTTGGGTATTGAAATGAAATTATTGTCATTCCGCTACGAAGGGCAGACTTTATTCGGACCAAAAGTTAAACGTGAGGAAGCTGTTTGGGATTTACTCGCAATGGCTGAAGCGTTGGAACAAACTGATTTCCCAAAAACGATGATTGAAGGCGTTACCCACGGTATGGATTTTGTGGAGGAAGTTCGTAAATTGGTAGAGAAAACTGAAGCTGAAGGAAACGTAGAACAGTTTAAACATGCGTTTACTGACATCGAATGGTTGTCTCCAATTCCACGCACACCGAAAAATGTGTTGTGTGTTGGTAAGAACTATCTTGACCATGCAGAGGAACTTGGATCAAAAGCACCTGAGAAATTGATGCTATTCACCAAGTCTCCAACAGCAATCGCAGGGGACGAGCAAACGTTATCGATCCATAGTGAAGTTACGGAATCATTGGATTATGAAGGGGAATTAGCTGTCGTGATTAGCAAGACAGGCAAAAACATTCCTAAGCAACTGGCATATGATTACGTATTTGGTTACACAATTGGTAATGATATTACAGCGCGCAATATCCAGACGGAGCACAAACAGTTCTTCTTAGGTAAAAGTTTAGATGACTCTTGTCCGATGGGGCCTTATGTGGTGACGAAAGATGAAATTCCAAACCCGCAAAATTTATCCGTCGTAACAAAAGTGAATGATGAAGTACGACAAAACGGTAATACGTCGAACATGATTTTCAAGATTGATGACTTGATCGCAGAAATTTCCAAGTATGTCACATTAGAGCCTGGTGATATAATCTTGACAGGTACGCCAGCGGGTGTTGGTAAAGGTATGACACCTCCAACGTACTTGAAAAAGGGCGATACAGTAAAAGTATCAATCGAAGGAATCGGTACACTAGTTAACCGTTTCGAATAATACGCAAGTCTATGAAATAAGCAACAGAATAGTCGTAGTTTGAAAGATATGGTAGAATATCAATCGACTATACTAATAACGAGGTGGAAGTAATGGGATTTTTAACTGATACAACCCACATGCATATATTTACATGGGTAGTAGGTGTTGTACTATTTTTAGTAGCAGCAAGCATGGCAAATGGAACAAAGGGAAAAAAGATTACACATATGATTTTGCGTCTGTTCTATGTATTGATCATCATCACAGGAGCTGCGTTATTCTTTAAGCATATGAGTATTGATTCCATGCTATACGGCATCAAATTTGTCCTTGGTATTCTGACAATCGGATTTATGGAAATGGTTCTTGTTCGCGGAAATAAAGGGAAGAACACAGGTCTTATGTGGATTCTCTTCATCGTCGCTCTACTTGCAACGATGTTCGTCGGTTTCAAATTACCAATGGGCTTCAACTTTTTCGCATAATCACTACTGATTACTAAAGGAGATGAGCAAATGGCAACACAGGCCGGCTGGATATTTTTGATTGTGATCCTGTTACTGATGGCGTTGTTTGCGGTCTCCGTAGTAGTCAGTGCGCGTAAACAGCGGGAACCGAATTTCTTTACTGAAGACGATAACGAATGACTATGCGCAGGCAGTGGAGGGTTTTCCCTCTACTGCTTTTTTTATTGGCATGAGCGCCACACTTTCACAAGATTGCCGTATTTACAGAACGCGTTAATGGTTTTCATAAGAAAGAATGGCACGGCTAGCTAGCGTTTGATAAACTAAAAGAAGAGTTTGTATGAGGAGGATTTACTATAGTGAAACGAATAATCGGACTACTGGCAACTTGTATGCTTGCCCTATCGATAGCACAACCCGCTTTTGCAGATACCGATCGATCTTTTAGCGATGAAAGTATTTATGATTTACTTGTCGACCGTTTCAATAATGGAATCGAATCTAATGATTTCGATGCCGACGCAAAAAATCCGGCTGTATTTAACGGTGGAGACTTTGCGGGAATCAGCAATCGATTGCAGCACTTGATCGATATGCACTTTACAATGATTTCTGTCGGACCGGTTTTCAAAACAGCTTCATATGATGGAAATGAAGTACTGGATTATCATGAGATTGAACCACACTTCGGTACAGCGGAAGAGTTCACCGCATTAATTGAAGAGATGCATGCGAATGATTTAAAGATCATGGCAGATTTCCCTTTAGTAGGTGAAGTAAGCGATTCTGCTGTACAGCAGGAACTGATGGAATCCGCTGTACAATTTGTATCCGATTATGACTTGGACGGGCTTCGTCTGACTTTACTCGATCAAGCAGATACGGAGTTTCTAAACAACATGATCGAAGCAGTGAAAGAAGCAAACGTTGGTCTGTACGTGATTACAAATGAACAGAGTGATGCATCATTTGACAGTGTGCCGGCTGAAAAACAAAGTGCGGCGATCCAAGAATCATTCGTGCAAGTAGATCCGGATACGTCTTCACTGAATCAGTTTAGTAATGAGGATGCAGGGAAATTACTACAATTTGATGATTTAACAGGACCACGTTTTACATACAAAATGGTGGAACTTCGTCAATTCCCACCGACACGTTGGAAAGTAGCGACGGCTGCACAATTTATGCTTCCGGGCGTTCCATTAGTTCCCTATGCAACAGAAATTGCAGTGAATGGTAAAGAAGCACCTGAAACTCATCCGTTCTTTAATTTTAAGACAGATATGGAGTTACAAGAGTGGATTGGTGACCTGAACACTCTTCGTAATGATTCGGAAACACTTCGTACAGGCGATTTCAAGTTCTTGCATAATGAAGATGGATTTGTCGTGTTTGAACGTTCTTCTGAAGATGAGACATGGATTATTGCGCTCAATAATACGTCGGAAGTACAGAGCTTCGAGTTGGATCCTGCGGTATTTGGGGATAAAAAGAAGTTTCGCGGTGTGCTTGGTCAGGATATGATTAAGAAGACGAAGGATAACAAGTACCCCATAGTACTTGATCGTGAGCTAGCGGAGATTTATATCGTCGAGGAGGATAAGGGGTTCAATACACCTTATCTGATTGCTTCTATTATGGTAGTTGTTCTGTTTGTGTTGTTTTTGTATATGGTTATACGGAAAGGCAAGCAGGGACGGACTGAGGAAGCTGTTAGAGTGAAGAAGTAAGGGGTAAGGCACCGTTGATCGACGTTCCGGGCGGACGCTTTCCCATGGGCCCGCGGTGAGCCAACTAGTCACTACGTTCCTTTAGTTGTCTCACCTGATCGGGCTGATCCATCGGGAGTCGCCGCCCTGCACTTACGATCAACTAGGCTAGCACATTAAACTTAATGCGTTAATTCATAAAGAAGAAAACCCAAGATAAGTTCCTATTCTGGAATTCATTTTGGGTTCTAGACAGTCTGCGGTTTATGCGGGCTGTTTTTTTATTCGCTTTTTGTGTTGTTGAGGAAGAATAGGGCGATGGTTCCGGGGCCTGCGTGTGAGCCGATGACGGAGCCTATTTGGTGGATTTCGATTGCTTTTGGTTGAATGACTTCTTGGATCATTTCTTGGAACTCTTTAGCCGTGGTTAGGTCGTCGCCGTGGCTGATAGCGATGGTTTGTTCTTGTAGGTTGCTGCCGCGTTCTTCCATCATTTCAATCATGCGACGAAAGACTTTTTTGCGTCCGCGGTGTTTTTCGATTGGGACGAGTTTTCCATCTTCTACATGAAGTAGTGGTTTGATGTTGAGTAGTCCGCCGAAAAATGCGCTGGCTTTGGATACGCGTCCGCCTTTTGCCAAGTAGTCTAGATCTTCTACTGTAAAGAGGTGTTCCATATGCGATGCCATTGTGCGAATTTCTTGTTCGATTTCTCGCATGCCGATCCCTTCATTACGCAGGCGTACAGCTTCTTTGACGAGTAATCCATAGCCGAGTGAAGCGCAGTGTGTATCGATGACTGCCAAGTTCATGGAAGGGTTGTCTTCTTTTACTTGATCGCTCGTCATGACTGCTGTTTGGTATGTTCCTGACAGTTGGGAAGAGAAGGCGATATAGATACCATCTTCACCGGATGCTGCTAGGTCATTCCAAGTTGTCATCATTTTATCGGGTGAAGCTTGGGAGGTCTTTGGTTGTTGTCCTTGACGGATCGCATCGAAAACTTCTTTGGAGTTGATCTCCACGATATCCTCGTATTCTTTGCCGTCCAGAAGAACGCTTAATGGGAATAGTTCTACTTCGTTTTCTTTAAAGAAGTCTAGTGGTAAATCACATGCGCTATCCGCAAAAATCTTCATTTCTTTTCCCCCTTATACGACGATGTTTTTTTGTAAGGATAATCGTTCTTCCAGTATACGTGAAATTCCGTCTTCATTATTTGTGTCTGTTATTTCGTCTGCGATAGATTTTAACGAATCGATAGCATTCCCCATTGCGACACCTGTTCCTGCATAGTCGATCATTTCGAGGTCATTGTCTTCATCTCCAAATGCGATGATGCGATCTTGCGGCACGTTCATCCATTTTGAAACTGCGTCAATGCCTACAGCTTTATTGAGGCCGTGGCGCACTATTTCCACGATATTAAATGGAGCCCCCCAACGACGGTGATCAATGACTTCCGCATGCAAGTCTTCAAGATGCTGTCGAATCGGATCGACTGTTAGTGGATCAGCTTGAATTAACAGGCTGGTTGGGTCGGTTTTTAATGAATTCCGAATGTCTCCTGCCGTGATGAGTGGATTACCAAAGTTTAAAATATCTAAAAAGCGCTCATCATGATAGTGGGCATAGACATCATCCATCACTTCCGCGACGATATTTTCGACTGAGAAGTTCTGCATGGCATCTACTACTTCATTGACGACTGGCAATGCAATCGTCTCGTGAATCGTTTGCCATGAACGGTCGGTAGGGTGGTGAACGAAGGCACCGTTAAAGTTGACGATTGGTGTTGTCAGACCCAGCTGGCGGTAATAAACTTCACTAGCGCGGTATGGTCGTCCTGTCGCAATCATTACGTGATGTCCTTGTGAAACAGCCATGCGAAGTGTCTGTTCTGTTTTAGGTGAAATGACTTTTTTATCCGTCAATAACGTTCCATCTAAGTCTAGTACTATTAAATGTGGTTTCAAGAAATCCTCTCCTACTATTGCTTATGGTATCAGATTGTTATGTCTTTATAGTTTATCGTTAACAGAGTAAGTAAGTCAAAAGAATGAGTAGTAAGGCGAAGGTTTTGTCTTATCTGTTAATTGTTGTTATTCTAACATAACAGTAAATGATTGTAGGAAAAGAGGAATCGGCATGATTATTCGTTCAGAAAAATGGCAAGAGATCCCGGTACTTCATATCGTGGAAGAGTCAAAAGAGAAAGAACGCATTCCTGTTGTACTATTTTTTCATGGATTTACTAGTGCGAAAGAACATAATTTACACTACGCATATAATCTAGCAAAACAAGGAATTCGTGTACTATTACCCGATGCTAAACTACATGGTGAACGCTCGGAATCACTGGATGAATTTCAATTAGCATTACACTTTTGGGATATTGTGTTGACTTCTATTAAAGAAGCTGATGTTTTACATGATGAACTATTTGAAAAAGAATTGATCGACGACCAAACACTAATTGGCATGGGTGGTACTTCAATGGGGGGAATCACAACATTCGGCAGCCTTTCAAATTACGATTGGATTGACGCAGCTTCCGTGATGATGGGTTCACCTGCATTCACGCGTTTAGCCAAAGGGCAAATTTCTTACGCAGAGCGTGGCGGTAGAGAAATTCCAGTATCTCAAGAAGAACGCGAGCAACTATTCGCAGCCCTTGACCAAGTAGATTTATCGCAAAATCCAGGCAGATTGCATCAGCGTCCTCTATTCATCTGGCACGGTGAACAAGATTCAATGGTACCATTTGAATTTACGAAAAACTTTTACGAGGAAATTCAAGAGGATTACGAAGATCAACCAGAGCTATTGAAATGGATGCCTGACGAAAATGCAGGACACGCCGTTTCACGTTCAGGAATGCTTGCAGCAGTCGATTGGCTTGCACTGCATTTGCGTGCAAGGTAGTATGTTGGTAAGATAGGATTACTACACAGCAGAGAGGAGCATTTCGATGAATACAGAAGAAGAAATCAAGCAGTATTTATTTGGTGCGTTAGAAAACGTCATCGACCCTGAATTGGGAATTGATATCGTCAACCTTGGATTGGTCTACAATGCAGAGTTGCTTGACGAAGGAGTAGCGAAAGTTACAATGACACTAACGTCAATGGGTTGCCCAATGGGTCCACAGATTGTAGCGAATATTGAGCAAGAACTAATGGAACTTCCAGAGGTTAAGGATACAGTGGTAGATATTATTTGGAATCCACCATGGTCCCGCGACCACATGTCACGTTATGCCAAGATTGCACTAGGCGTACGTTAATAGATCATACAAACCACACCGTTTTTAAATGGTGTGGTTTTTTTATGGTCTATGAGTCAGAATGAAAAGGAATGGAGTAGGTGGCAGGTTGTTGGGGTGGGAATTTGCACTTCGGAGGGGAAGCATCACTTTCCTGAGGGTTCGCGGTGAGCCAACCAGGTCGCAAGTGCAAAGATGTGCTCCTAACGCTTCGCTTTTACTCGCAAAAGCCGTCCTTCTTAACGGCTCTCGTTCCAATCCCTGCATTGCAAGTGGGTAATACTTCTTGTTACGCATTGAACTGTCGCAATCGCTCAATAATCTGTTCAAGCGCTCATAACTCAAGTCTAACCGCTCTATCATCAGCGACATGCGCTCATACTAAGTCGGCAACCGCTCATATAAGCTGAATCCATCATATAAGTAGGATTGAAACGGAAGCTGGCGACGACTCCCTATGGATCAGCGAGAGCTTGAGACCCTGGACTGAACGAAGTGAGGAAAGCGTCCCCAGCTGGAGCTTCAATCCCATGACGAACAATAAGTAACTACCCTTAGCAAATACCTGTAATTTTTATGACAATATATAGATTAAAAAAGGAAATGCAAGATTTTGTCGAATAGGAATAGGGTAGCGTCAAACAGAATGTACTAGGGGGAATGGGAAATGTCAGTTAAAACAGCAGACCTGTGCGATGACTTCATCGACGAACTGCAAGTGTGTACAGTGGAGTTCAAATCCTACGGCAAACACAAAAGATTCTCGGGGCCAATCTCGACAGTAAAGGTCTTCGAAGACAATGTGTTAGTCAAAGAAGCACTTCAAACGATTCCGGAAGGCCATGTATTGGTTGTAGACGGCGGGGGATCAAAACGCTGCGCACTCATGGGGGACATGCTCGGCGAAATCGCACAAGATCGTAAACTGGCTGGCGTCATTATTTATGGCTGCGCACGCGACACAGCGGACCTTGGCACACAAGAAATCGGTGTCATGGCGATCGGTAGCATGCCGGTAAAAAGTATCAAACGTGGTGAAGGACAAAAAGACGAAGTTCTTCATTTCGGAAATGTTGAATGGACACCAGGTCACTACGTCTACGCGGATGAAGACGGGGTAGTCGTTGCGCCTCGCCAACTAGTTTAATGCACGTCGCTCGCATACTTGCGGGCGGCTTTTTATGTATGAAAATAGTCATTGAATTCGAGTGTTAATCTTTTACTTTACCCAAAAGATGTACTATAATTTAATTAATCAAAGATAGTCAAAGTCAAACAAATGGAAGGCGGATGTATATGCGTATGGATGGAATGCAAGAAGATCAGCGCTCACCACTAGAGCAATTCGGTCGTAATCTTGTGGATGAAGTGAAAAATGGAAAAATGGATCCGGTTATTGGCCGGGATGAAGAAATTCGAAATGTAATCCGAATATTATCGAGAAAGACAAAGAATAATCCAGTCCTCATCGGAGAGCCGGGAGTCGGTAAAACTGCGATTGTAGAAGGATTGGCACAGCGTATTGTAAAAGGCGATGTGCCGGAAGGATTGAAAGACCGTCAGATTTTTGAGCTTGATATGAGTGCATTGATTGCGGGTGCGAAGTATCGTGGAGAGTTTGAAGAACGTCTGAAAAGTGTTTTGAAACAAGTGAAAGATAGCGATGGAGAAATTATCATGTTCATTGATGAGATCCATACGATCGTTGGAGCAGGGAAAACAGAAGGTGCGATGGACGCAGGGAATATGTTGAAGCCGATGCTTGCACGTGGTGAATTGTACTGTATTGGTGCGACTACACTGGATGAATACCGGATGTATATTGAGAAAGATGCAGCACTAGAAAGACGGTTCCAGCAAGTGATGGTACGTGAACCTTCTGTTGAAGATACAGTGTCGATTTTGCGTGGACTAAAAGAACGTTTTGAATTGCACCACGGTGTGCGTATTCATGACCGTGCAATAGTTGCGGCTGCAACATTATCTGATCGGTATTTAACTGAGCGTTTCATGCCAGATAAAGCAATTGATTTAATTGATGAAGCAAGCGCCATGATTCGTACGGAAATTGATTCGATGCCATCTGAACTGGATGCGGTGACTCGTAGAATTATGCAACTTGAAATTGAAGAGCAAGCATTGCGTAAAGAGAAAGACACGATGAGTCAGTCGCGTCTACAGACTTTACGCGAAGAGCTACAAGACTTGAAAGATTCTTCAAAAGGTATGCGAGAGCAGTGGGATGAAGAAAAGGCTGCATTGAAAATTATTCAAAGTAAACGTGAAGAGCTTGATCGCTACCGTCGAGAACTAGAAGAAGCACAAGGTAGTTTTGATTTGAATAAAGCGGCTGAATTACAGTACGGTAAAATTCCAGCATTGGAAAAAGAATTAAAAGCATTGGAAAGTCCGTTAGAAGGAACGAAAGATGTACGTCTATTGCGTGAAGAAGTGACGGAAGAAGAGATTGCATCCATCGTTGCTCGTTGGACAGGCATTCCAGTAACGAAACTAGTTGAAGGAGAGCGTGAAAAGTTATTGCGCTTGCATGAAACGTTAAAAGAACGTGTCATTGGTCAAGACAATGCAGTACAACTCGTCACTGAAGCTGTCTGGCGTGCGCGTGCAGGGATACAAGATCCGAATAAGCCTATTGGGTCGTTCTTATTCCTTGGACCAACTGGTGTAGGTAAGACAGAGCTTGCGAAAACATTAGCTGCGACGTTATTTGATACGGAAGATCATTTCGTGCGCATTGATATGTCCGAGTATATGGAGAAACACAGTGTGTCTCGTCTAGTCGGTGCACCTCCAGGATATATCGGCTATGAAGAAGGCGGTCAGTTAACGGAAGCGGTACGACGAAATCCATATGCTGTCGTGTTATTGGATGAAATTGAAAAAGCGCATCCTGATGTAGCAAATATTTTACTGCAGATTCTAGATGATGGACGTATTACAGACAGTCAAGGGCGTTTAGTCAACTTTACGAACACTGTCGTGATCATGACATCAAATATTGGGTCGGCTTATTTACTCGAGAATGATCTAGAGAATACAGAGCATGCGAAAGAAGATTTGATTATGGCAGCACTTCGTAGTCATTTCAAACCCGAGTTATTGAACCGAATGGATGATATTATCATCTTCCATTCATTGACTACTGATTCATTCAAAGCGATTACTAACAAGATGCTTGGTGATTTGGTTGGTCGTCTGGAAGAGCAGGATCTTGTGCTTGACTATGACGAAGAAGTACTCGACTGGATTGTTCGTGAAGGAGCAGATGCGGACTTCGGTGCGCGGCCATTGAAACGATTCATTCAGCGCCATGTGGAAACGAAAGTTGCAAAAGAAGTTATACGCGGCGGTCTTGTAGAAGGACAGCAAATCAAATTGTCCATGAACGATGGACAATTGGTTGTGGAAGTTGCACGATGAGATAAGATCAAAATAAAAGCGTAAGAACTGTTGAACAGTTCTTACGCTTTTTGATCGTAAATCAAACGTCTGCTGGAGATTCGTTTGGAATGATTGCAGTGATAATCAATACAAGTACAGCCAAAACGATTGAGACGGTAACGCCCGCCATAAAGTCAAATGCATTGCCCCCAATAGAGCCGGCAACGTAGTTTAACATAGCTACCAAGAGGAACGACCAAACAAATGTCATAATATAGTGCATGATTTTCACCTCGACTAGTCTATTTCATAATCCATCATACCATAGCATACTAAAACGATGAAATGAAATTATGCATTATTTTTGACGAAAAAGTGTCCTCGTCTTGAAAAAACACATATTTTCTTCTATAATTACTACCAGGTACTAATATTAGATGATAAGGAACGGGGTAGATGAGATGAGAGCTGGACTTTTAGGGATGGGGAAATATGTTCCGCCAACTGTTGTGACGAATGAAGATTTAGAAAAACGTTTGGATACATCAGACGAATGGATTCGCACGCGTACTGGAATTGAAGAGCGTAGAATCGCATCAGATGATATTGATACATCGGACATGGCATTCGAAGCTGCGAAAGAGGCATTGCAATCAGCAGATATCCGTGCTGATCAAATTGGTCTAATTTTAGTAGCTACAGTTACGCCGGATAATATTTTTCCATCTGTCGCAACGATGATCCAAGAACGTCTAGGTGCGAAAAACGCAGCAGCGATGGATATTTCTGCAGCATGCGCAGGGTTCATCTACGGCGTGGTAACAGCAAAGCAATTTGTTGAATCTGGCACATATGATTATGTTCTTGTCGTAGGTGTTGAAAAGTTATCAAAAATCGTCGACTGGGAAGACCGCAATACAGCTGTCTTGTTCGGAGATGGTGCAGGAGCAACAGTCGTTGGTAAAGTTAGTGAAGGAAGAGGAATACTTTCATTTGAATTGGGAGCAGACGGTTCAGGTGGAAAATATCTTCATCATGATAAACATTTAGAAATGAATGGTCGTGAAGTATTCAAGTTTGCGGTACGTCAAATGGGAGAAACAGCAGTCAACGTCGCGGAAAAAGCAGGTTTAACGACAGACGAAGTGGACTATCTTGTTCCTCACCAAGCAAATATCCGTATTATGGAAGCGTCACGTGAGCGTTTAGGCTTGCCGGTTGAGAAGATGTCGAAAACGGTTCATAAGTATGGCAATACATCGGCAGCATCTATACCGATTTCATTGACAGATGATTTAGCTGAAGGTCGAGTGAAAGATGATGACGTGATTGTTTTGGTAGGATTCGGTGGCGGCTTGACATGGGGCGGCTTATGTATAAAATGGGGTAAGTAAATAGCCTGGAAAATAAAAGTTAACAATAGAAAGGAAGTATGAAATTGGAAAAACGACGTGTAGTGGTAACGGGTATTGGTGGAATTACTCCAGTAGGTAACACAGCTGAAGAATCTTGGAAATCAGTGTTGGAAGGGAAATCTGGTATTGACGTCATGACAAGACTGGATCAGGAGAAATTCCCGGTCAGCGTGATGGCAGAGGTTAAAGGTTTCGATATCGAAGAATACGTTTCCCGTAAAGATGCCCGTAAAATGGATCGGTTCACGCACTATGCAGTTGCTTCCGCAATGATGGCAATGAAAGATGCGAACCTTGAACTTGAAGGTGACTTAGCGCTTCGTACAGGCGTTTGGATCGGTTCTGGAATCGGCGGAATGGAATCACATGAGAAACAATTCAATACTTTCCTTGAAAAAGGCTATCGACGCGTCAGTCCATTTTTCGTTCCTATGATGATTCCGGATATGGCTGCAGGACAAGTATCTATTTTCACAGGAGCTAAAGGAATCAACTCTTGTTCCGTAACAGCTTGTGCATCTGGTACAAACTCTATCGGCGATGCATTCGAAGTGATCCTACGTGGAGATGCAGACGTCATGATCACAGGCGGAACTGAAGCGCCAATTACGTCACTTGCAGTAGCAGGTTTCATTGCAAGCACAGCGCTATCTTTGAATGATGATCCTACAAAAGCTTCTCGTCCGTTCGATAAAAACCGTGATGGTTTCGTAATGGGTGAGGGTGCAGGTATTATGATTTTAGAAGAATATGAGCACGCAGTTGCACGTGGCGCGAAGATCTACGCGGAAATCCTCGGCTACGGTTCAACTGGAGATGCGCACCATATTACAGCACCGGCACCAGGTGGAGAAGGCGGAGCGCGTGCGATGCAACAAGCATTGGCAAAAGCGGGCGTTGACCCTACACAAGTGGGTTATATTAATGCGCATGGAACGAGCACGCCGTATAATGATTTGTTTGAGACGATGGCAGCGAAGACTGTGTTTGGGGATCATGCATATAAGTTAGCGATGAGTTCCACTAAGTCGATGACAGGTCATTTGCTGGGCGCGGCTGGCGGTATTGAGGCCATCTTTACTGTGAAGGCGTTACAAGAAGGGATTTTACCTCCTACGATGAATTATGAGACGCCAGATCCTGAGTGTGATTTGGATTATGTGGTGAATGAGGCGCGTAAGGCTGATATTACGTATGCTATGAGTAACTCTCTTGGCTTTGGCGGGCATAATGCTTCGTTGGTGTTTAAGAAGATATAAGGTGGAAGTGTCGATTTTGACACTTTCCGCTTTTTTTTTATTGGGGAATTTTAAGTTCAAGTTCGTTTGTGAGTGGAAGGGCACCGTTTACCGACGTTCCAGGCGGACGCTTTCCCATGGGCCCGCGGTGAGCCAACTAGGTCGCAAGCTCCCTATAGTTGTCTCACCTGATCGGGCTGATCCATCGGGAGCATTCCTGTTTGGTTAGTGGAACCCTATTGAAATAGAAAAGTCCCCTTGGTATGATTCGGGGTGTCAAGGCGTCGACGGCTTGACCCCTAA
>NZ_PDYT01000031.1:0-22831 GCF_002743175.1 Sporosarcina sp. P20a | reverse complement strand
AGTCGAGCAACGACCACAACCAAAAGTGAAAATGACCCGCAGCCGCCTAGTCTTTCCGCCAACCGCGTTTCCAGGTTGGGTAAGGTTCGAAATTTATCCTACTTAGAACCACAACCAAAGTAAATCCCACTCAGCAGCGCAGGCACAACTGCGGGGTAGGCCGTGGCCGGGAGACAACTGGCAGCAACACCGCCAGCTGGCTCCTGGCTGGAGGCAATCCCCCACGTGCCTGTGCGGGTCCAGAAAGCAGACACTTACTAACTTCAGTACCCAACCACCACTCGAGCAACGTCCCAACAAAGAGTCACAAAGACCCGCAGCCACATATTCTCTTCGCCAACCGCGTTCCCAGGTTGGGTACTGTGCGCTATTACTTATTTTGTTATCCAGCTTAGTACCCCTCTACCCCGGTAAACACACCAGAAATGCAACGCCCACCACCTCCTCTTTAGGTATTTCCTCACAACGTCTTGAATTTGTAACTATTTATTCAGTTTATACACTGTTCAAAACTACTATTACTACGTATAATTTAGGTAATCTACTAAAGGAGCTGGAGCTGACCTTGAAGCCTAATTCGAAATTAGCATCAAAGATTTTAGTCGTAGCCCTCTTTGTCACGGCGATCGCTGCAGGTGTCACTTGGAACTATTTACAATCCACTGGAGGAAAAGAAGTTTCCTTTGCCCAGATGGAAAAACTGATTGCTGACCAATCAGGTGCTAGTGTCTTATTAAACGAAACGGCCAAAGGAAAATTATCGATCACTATAGATCACACAACATACAGCACGATGGTGCGTCCACAAAGTACGTTAGTGGATGACTTGGTACAGAAATATAATGTGTCTTATCAATATAAAGCAGCAAGTTCGGCGGGTGGTTGGATTTTTGGTGGGCTTATATTGGTAGCTCTATTGACACTTTTCATTCTTCACAAAAAAGGTAAACTCAATATTGGTGCGTCAGCTATGAAACATCAAGCATCAAAAGCGACTCCGCTCCCTGACATTACAATGGAAGATATCGGCGGAATCCCGGATGAAATGAAAGATGAAATACTCCAGACATTAGAAGTATTCAAAAATC
Organism: Sporosarcina sp. P20a; assembly: GCF_002743175.1. NCBI lineage: Bacteria > Bacillati > Bacillota > Bacilli > Caryophanales > Caryophanaceae > Sporosarcina > Sporosarcina sp. P20a. The sequence continues at coordinate 21,743 of NZ_PDYT01000031.1, read as the reverse complement.
CTGAAGTAGCGAAAGAAATGGGCATTGCATTGCCACAAGGTATTTTACTGCATGGACCTCCAGGAACTGGTAAAACATTATTAGCCCAGGCTATCGCAAAAGAAATAGGAGCTACTTTTTATTCTTCTAGCGGTGCGGCTTTTACAGAGTTATTTGTAGGCGTTGGTGCCTCACGCATTCGTACACTTTTTGAAAACGCCCGCAAGCAACGCCCTGCAGTTATCTTTATAGATGAAGTAGACGCATTGGCTGGAAAAAGAAAAGAACATGGTGGAGAAGAATCTGAAAAGACGTTAACCGAATTGCTAGTTCAACTTGATGGTGGAAATGATAATGATGGTGTTTTATTCATCGCGGCAACAAATCGAAAAGATATGCTGGATGATGCATTCTTGCGTCCGGGACGTATCGACTTTACTTTTAACGTTCAATTGCCAGATACAAAAGGACGTCGTGAAATTATCGACATCCATACAAATGGCAAAACATTGGCACCTAATGTAGCAGCGTCTCTCGATACACTTGCAGACAGTACTACCGGATTTTCTGGTGCAGAAATTAGCAGTTTGTTCGAAACAGCTAGCCGCCGCGCCATGCGCGAAGGTCGGAAACTAATCGAGAAGCATGATTTGGATTTTGCAATTGACCGGACAATTCTTGGAAATACAGCGCGCACGTTAAGCGACCAAGAAACGAAGCGCCGTGTAGCCATTCACGAATCCGGGCACGCCATCATCGCCGCTCTTACAAAGCCAGGTTCTGTGAGAAAAGCGACGATCATCCCACGGGGTCAAGCACTTGGTTATGTAGCCCCTATTCAGAAGGAATTACATTTATCTACAGCCAGCGAATTGCTTGATCAAGTCAGTATGATCCTAGCGGGTGGTATTGCAGAGCGTCTTTATTTGGGTGAGCACAGTATTGGGGTTGGAGGCGACGTGGAACAGGCCAAAGATATTCTTGAGCGTATGGTGAACACTGGATTGTTTCAGGAAGGATTTTCTTTGATCTTCAATAAAGCTGAAAGAGAAGAAAAAATGCAAATGCTGTTTAATCAAGCCGCCAAAAAGACGGAAACACTCATTAAAGAACACGCGTATCAGTTTGAAGAGTTGGTCAATGCACTATATAAAGAAGAAACGCTTGAAGGTGACGAAGTACAACGCATCGTCGAGTTACCGACTCCTAAAGATGCGGTAGTGTTTATCTGATAGCAAAACAGCGATCATCAATAGGATGATCGCTGTTTCTTTTTGTTTTGCGTCGGTTATCGGCGCTTCTCTATCTTCATCGGCCAACCATCTTTGATCCGCAATGAAATTAACGGTTCCGGAACGGGCGGATTTGGTCGAACATTATGGAATAAAAACTTCTTATACAGCACTGACAAGATGAGTGTCGCTTCGAGCATCGCAAATCGCGAACCGATGCAACTGCGTGAGCCGCCACCGAATGGAAAATAACTAAATGGCGCATACTTATTACCTGCCGCAAACCGTTCTGGGTCAAATGCACTCGGATCGGGGAATACTTCTTCATTTCGGTGAACCGCATACGGACAAATCATAAACGTACTTCCCTTTTTGAAAGATCTTCCGAACATCTCAACAGCTTCGTCAAGTTCACGATAAATTAGCCAGGCAGGAGGATAAAGACGCAAGCCTTCTTCAATAATTTGCTGTGTGTACGGTAATTCTCGCATCCAATTAAATGGGTTACCTACCAAGTCGGCTGTATTTAGTTCTTCTAACAGACGCTTCTCCACTTCAGGATGCCCTGCAATTTCAGCAAATAACCAACCTAATAAGTTTGCTGTTGTTTCATGCCCGGCTAACAACATCGTCATCATCTGATCGCGTACTTCTTTGTCAGACAATCTGTTTCCCGCCTCATCTGTCACCGCCATCATCATGCCAAGCAACGAATCTTCGAACCATTCAGGATGCTCTTTCGCAGCCACTAACACTTCGTCAATCATGGCTTCTAATGTCTGTATTGCTTCTCTATGTTTTAAGTTGGCTTTAGTTGGAACAGAAGCCGGGATCATTACAGGACTGAATAAAATTTTGACACTTTGCTCTATCGTTTTCGTGACAGCATCCGCTAGCTCTTTCTCTTCTGACGAGACATCTGTCGAAAACATCGTTCGTGTAATGATCGACAATGTCAACCGCATCATAACAGTATGTATATCTAGTTCCTCTTCATGCTCAAGACGTTCGACTAGCTTCTCGGTTTCATCTACGATGGCATAGGCATAGCGCTCCAGTACATCTTTATAAAACGCCGGCTGAATATATTTCTTCTGCGTCGCATGTCGCTCTCCTTCTGTCGTCAGCAGACCTTCCCCCACTGTTCTTCGCAACACAGTCGTTGTCCGTCCTTTAATAAATGATTGGTCTTGACGAATCAAGATTTCACGAATAGCATCGGGACTGTTGACCACAAACGTCGGAGTAATACCCGTCTTCAATGAAATCACATCACCAAGCGGCTGTACTCGCGTAAAAAAAGCAATCGGGTCACGCACGAATTCCAAATAGTTTTGTAAACGTGGAGTCGCAATATCTTGTACAATAACCATGAACTCTCCTCCAAAGGGATCATAATGTATTACTTCCCTATCTCCTGTATGTTTGAATTGATTCTGGATATGCTAGTAAAAAGGAGGTGGGTCAATTGGCAAAAGACGTATTATGTGAAGTAACGAACTGTCATTTTTGGGAATCAGGTAATCAGTGTGGAGCAGATGAAATCAAAGTGATCTCACGAAAAGGAAGAAAAGCAAAAGACTCAGCCGAAACAGATTGTGGTACGTTCATTCCAAAAGGATGATCCACCGAGCAGCAGCCAGGCTTTTATGCTTGGCTGCTTTTTAATTGTAAAGCTAAACGCCTATGTATCGCTTCCCAGTTCTAGGTATCATTTCAACTTGAACGTAGCAGTACAATGAGCAACTAATTCATCTTTCTCGTTGAAGAGTGTTCCTTCAACCAGAGCCGTAGAGCGTGTTCTATTAATAACGGCAGCTTTTGAATAAACAGCTTCCTGAACGACCGGCTTTAGAAATTGTGTTGTCATTTGTATCGTCATGACATCATTTGCACCCATCGAACGACAAAGCATTCCCATCGTCGTATCGAGAACGGACATATACATACCGCCGTGAATAGTTCCGCGTACATTATCATAGTGTTGACGATAAGGTAAATATAATTCCACCTGACCCGCTTCTAATTTTTGGGTTTGCAGACCTGCAAACTTCCAGAAAGGACTTGTCTCGAAATCTTGTCGAACTTGTTCCAAGTATTCCACTGTCGTATCGTTCATATCATTACCTCCAGAAAATGTAGTAATTGTTCTATATACCATATCGTAAAGACGTACTGACGACAATTCAAAGCATTGTACCTTACACTTTAAAATACATGTTTTCTAATTCTTTTCAATAAAAAGTATATATTTTTTATTCTTTTTCCTTTATAATGAGATTAATTTCATAAGTTTTTTAATTTAGGAAGAGTACCTGTGAGCATTATGCCAATCCAATCACCTGTTATGTAATGGAATAGAGATCCTCTCTATTGTTATATCAACAAGCGAAACAGAGTAAAGGTCCCTCTCCAATCTGTCATGTTTGTATTATTTCATGTGGATTGGAGAGGGACTTTTTTATGTGAACATAATTTATAAACACTTTATATAGAAAGGACGGATGTTTCGGTTGGAAAATAAGCTGAAGCTCTACGGCTTTAACAACCTCACCAAAACTCTTAGCTTCAACATTTACGATGTAAGCTATGCAAAAAGTAGAAGAGAGCAAAGTGAGTATATCGCCTATATAGATGAGCAATACAATTCAGAACGTTTGACGAAAATTCTCTACGATGTCACCGAAATGATTGGTGCACATGTTTTGAATGTCAGTAAACAAGATTACGACCCTCAAGGTGCTAGTGTAACGTTAATGATTTCAGAGGAAAAATTCCCTGCATCACAAATTGATCCTTCTTGTAATCAAGGCGCGATCCCCATCTTGCCAGATAAGGATTCCGTCGTCAGTCATCTAGACAAAAGCCACGTGACTGTCCATACGTACCCCGAGTATCATCCCGATAACTCCATTGCAACGTTTCGTGTAGATATAGACGTATCGACGTGTGGAGAAATTTCTCCATTGAACGCGCTTGACTACCTCATCGGAAGTTTTGATTCGGATATCATTACCGCAGATTATCGCGTACGTGGATTTACACGATCAGTAGACGGCAAAAAACTATTTATGGATCATGCAATCACATCAATCCAAGACTTCATTGATGAGAAAACATTGCAGAAGTATGATGCCATCGATATAAATGTTTACCAAGCGAATATCTTCCATACAAAATTACTTATTAAAGAAATCGATTTGCAAGATTACCTATTTAACAAAGATGTTTCAGAATTACCGCCAAAAGAACGCCTTCAAATCTCTCATAATCTTCGCAAAGAGATGATTGAAATCTACAGCGGTTCCAACGTCTATGAAAATGAGTGAGGAGAGACCATTGAAATTATCACAACATCGCGTTCCAATTATGGAAGCATTGCAGCAATATCAAGAAGCACGTGTCGTTCCTTTTGATGTTCCCGGACATAAACACGGTCGAGGCAATAAGGAACTTGCTGATTTTCTCGGGGAAACTTGCTTGCATCATGACGTGAATTCCATGAAACCTCTTGATAATTTATGTCACCCCGTTTCTGTTATTCGTGAGGCTGAAGAGTTGGCAGCAGACGCTTTTGGCGCGAAGTACGCCTTCTTGCTTGTAAATGGGACAACTTCTGCTGTACAAGCTATGGTCATGACCGCTTGTAAAGTAGGTGAGAAAATCATCATGCCGCGTAATGTTCATCGCAGCGCAATTAATGCCTTGATCTTGAGCGGCGCTATTCCTATCTATGTGAATCCTGGAGTGCAAGAAGAGCTTGGCATTCCACTTGGTATGGCTGTGGCTGAAGTAAAGAAGGCAATCGTGGATCACCCTGATGCCAAAGCGATTCTCATTAATAATCCAACTTATTATGGTATCTGCTCCAATCTGCAAGCCATTACTGATCTAGCACACGCACACGGTATGCTCGTATTAGTGGATGAAGCACATGGCACACATTTTTATTTCAATGATAAATTGCCTCCTTCCGCTATGTCCGTCGGCGCCGATATGGCTTCTATCAGTATGCATAAATCAGGTGGATCTTTAACGCAAAGTTCATTTTTATTGATCAATAATGAAGTAAGTGAAGGCTATACGCGACAGATTATTAACCTCACGCAGACAACGAGTGGTTCATATTTATTGATGTCGTCATTGGATATTTCACGTAAAAATCTTGCGCTACATGGTCAAGAAATCTTCGATAAAGTGATCAGGATGGCACAGTATACGCGTGATGAAGTCAATAAAATTGGCGGCTACTATGCTTATTCTAAAGAGTTGATCAATGGAGATACCATCTATGATTTCGATGAATCTAAATTATCTATCCATACGCGAAAAATAGGTCTGGCTGGCATTGAAGTCTATGATATTCTGCGCGACGAATACGATATTCAAATCGAGTTCGGAGACGTGGCAAATATCCTAGCTTATATTTCTGTCGGTGACCGGACACTTGATCTGGAACGTTTGGTAGCAGCTTTAGCAGAAATCAATAGGCGTTATAAAAAAGACCCAAGTTCATTATTCGACCATGAGTATATCAATCCAGAAATTGTCCAGTCACCTCAACAAGCCTTTTATGCGGAGAAAGAATTACTTCCGTTGACTGAATCTTCAGGTCGCGTAGCAAGTGAATTTGTCATGTGCTATCCTCCAGGCATTCCGATTGTGGCACCAGGAGAACGCATTACCGATGAGATCATCGACTATATCGACTACTGCAAGGACAAAGGTTGTTTCCTCACAGGTACCGAAGATTCAAATGTTGATTATATTAACGTAGTGAAGGAGGACGTCTGATGAATCTATGGTTTACCGAAGACCATTCACCCCATACCCGCTTTTCCTTTCGCGTTGAAGAACATTTATATACCGCGACAAGTGAATTCCAGAAAATTGATGTCTTCCAATCGACTGAGTTCGGTAAGATTTTGACACTTGACGGATATGTCATGGTGACGGAGAAAGACGAATTCATTTATCACGATATGATTGTTCATGTGCCGATGGCTACCAATCCGTCCATACAGAAAGTGTTAGTTATTGGTGCAGGTGATGGTGGCACCGTGCGCGAATTAACGCGTTATCCATCGATCAAACAAATCGATATGGTGGAAATTGATGAGCAAGTTGTTAAAGTATGTCAGAACTTTTTACCACAAACGGCAGCAAAACTAACGGATCCGCGCGTCACGCTATATTTTGAGGACGGCCTGAAATTCGTCCGTCAACAAGAGAACGCCTATGACTTGATTATTGTCGATTCCACCGATCCATTCGGGCCGGGTGAAGGTCTCTTCACGAAAGAGTTTTATGGCAATTGCTATAAAGCTTTGAATGAACAAGGCATTCTTGTGAATCAGCATGAAAGTCCTTTCTACGCTGAAGACGCACGTGGTATGCAGCGAGCACATAAAAGTATCATGGGGTTCTTCCCCGTTTCTAAAGTCTATCAAGCGCATATTCCAACCTATCCTTCAGGGCATTGGCTGTTCGGATTTGCTTCCAAGAAATATGACCCCATAGAAGATTTGGATGCTGATGCATGGAACGCAATTGGTTTACAAACAAAATATTACAATACCAAACTTCATGTCGGCTCGTTCGCCTTGCCGAATTATGTTAAGGAGTTACTGATTCATGCTAAATAAAAATATAGAAACATTTTTAGGTTTCGAAGCAGATTACGAGGATTCTTCATTCGTAATTTTCGGTGCCCCCTTTGATTCCACAACATCTTTCCGTCCTGGTACGCGATTCGCCAGTAAAGTGATGCGTAGCGAATCATTCGGTCTCGAAACATACAGTCCTTATCAGGAAGCTGATTTAACGGATTACTCATTATTCGACGGCGGTGATTTGGAATTAAGTTTTGGTAATACGGAGCGTGCTCTCGAGCAAATTGAAGAGTTCACTTCACTCGTCTTGGAGGATGGAAAAATCCCTTGCATGATTGGTGGCGAACATTTAGTGACATTAGGCGCTGTGCGCGCTGTTGCGAAAATGCACCCTGATTTACATGTCATCCAATTCGATGCACATACAGACTTGCGCGAAGAGTATTTAGATCAACGTCTGTCTCACGCTACAGTTATCCGCAGAATCTGGGATTTGCTTGGTGATAATAAAATATTCCAATACGGCATTCGTTCCGGTGATCGTCCAGAATTCGAATGGGCGGCAAAACAGCATGTCTATATGAATAAATTTAATTTTGATGGTCTTGAAGATACAGTTGAAAAACTACAAGGTAAACCCGTCTATTTGACGATTGATCTGGACGTATTGGATCCTTCCGTACTCCCTGGAACCGGTACACCGGAAGCGGGCGGCGTGAGCTTTGTTGAATTGCTAAAAGCGATTTTGACAGTCAGCGGTTTGAATATCGTTGCTTGTGATATCAACGAGTTGGCTCCTATCTACGACCAAAGCGGTGCATCAACTGCCGTTGCTTGTAAAGTGTTACGTGAATTAACGATTGCTATAAATAAAAATAACTAATTTGGTGGTGTCTTTAATGGGAAAAGCATTAATTATTGGAGCTGGCGGCGTAGCTAGTGTTGTCGTGCATAAGTGTTGTGAGGTACCAGATGTATTTGAAGAAATCTGTATCGCAAGTCGTACGAAATCAAAATGTGATGCATTGAAAGAAAAGCTGGATGGTGGACAGACGAAAATCCAAACAGCACAAGTAGATGCAGACAACGTGCCTGAGCTCGTCGCGTTAATCAATGAATTCAAACCGGATATCGTCATTAATGTCGCATTGCCTTATCAGGATTTGACGATTATGGATGCCTGCCTTGAAACAAAAGTGGATTATCTAGATACCGCCAACTACGAGCCGCTTGATACAGCGAAATTCGAATATAAATGGCAGTGGGCTTATAAAGAGAAATTTGAGGAAGCAGGTATTACCGCATTGCTTGGGAGCGGTTTCGATCCTGGTGTAACCGGTGTGTTCTCCGCCTACGCATTGAAGCATTACTTCGATGAAATCCATACGATTGATATTGTCGATGCCAACGCAGGTGATCACGGCTATCCATTCGCAACTAACTTTAATCCAGAAATCAACATCCGTGAAATCACAGCAAACGGACGCTATTATGAAAACGGAGAATTCGTCGAAACAGAACCTCTCGAAGTAAAACGCGTCTATGATTTACCTGAAATCGGACCAAAAGATGTCTACTTGCTATACCATGAGGAACTTGAATCATTGGCGAAAAATATTACCGGTGTAAATAAAATTCGTTTCTGGATGACGTTCTCCGAAAAGTATTTGACGCATTTGCGTGTACTTGAAAATGTAGGTATGACGTCTATTGAACCAATCGATTACGAAGGTCAGCAAATCGTACCACTACAATTCTTAAAAGCTATACTACCTGACCCTGCTTCTCTCGGACCACGTACGAAAGGAAAAACGAATATCGGTTGTATCTATCAAGGTACGAAAAACGGCGAACCAAAAACGTATTATGTTTATAATATTTGTGATCATCAAGAGTGCTATCGTGAAGTGGGATCACAAGCTATTTCCTATACAACAGGAGTACCAGCTATGATCGGTGCCATGATGATGTTAACAGGCAAGTGGAAAAAGCCAGGTGTCTTCAATATTGAAGAATTCGATCCAGATCCATTCATGGAAGCGTTGAATAAGTATGGTTTACCTTGGCACGAAGATTTTAATCCAACTTTGATAGACTGAGGTGAATACTATGAACTTCGATGTACAAGCAGTCCCATCACCTAGTTATGTCGTGGATGAAAAACTGCTGATTGCTAACTTAGAAAAAATGAAATCCGTTATCGATCAAACAGGATGCAAGATCTTACTTGCGCAAAAAGGGTTTTCAATGTTTGAAGTCTATCCATTAATCGGACAGTATTTACATGGCGTTACTTCAAGTGGTCTATTTGAAGCGCGTCTTGGCAATGAAGAGATGGGGAAAGAAGTACACACGTATGCCCCTGCTTTCCACGAAGACGAGTTTGAGGAAATCCTTCGTTACTCTGATCACTTAGTATTCAATTCATTTGCGCAGTGGAAGCAATTCAAAGATCGGGTTCAGAAGCAGGAGAAGCTCATTGAATGCGGAATCCGGATCAATCCTGAGTACTCGGAGATTGATGTGGACATGTACAACCCTTGCTTCACCTATTCACGATTCGGTGTTACGTTGGAAAACTTTGAACCCGATGAACTTAATGGAATTAGTGGCCTGCACTTCCACACGATGTGCGAGCAAAACTCCGATATATTGTGGCGGACAATTCAAATCATCGATGAAGAGTTCGGTCCTTATTTACAGAAGATGAAATGGATCAACTTCGGTGGCGGTCATCATATCACTCGTCCTGATTACGACCTCGAGACATTGATTCGTTGCATTCGTTTCATGCAAGATAAATATAATCTCGACGTTTATCTAGAGCCGGGTGAAGCCGTCGCCCTCAACACAGGTTTCCTCGTGGCGACAGTACTTGATACGATGCATAATGGCATGGACATTGCTATTCTCGATACATCGGCTTCCTGCCATATGCCAGACGTTCTGGAGATGCCTTATCGACCAGAGATTATCGATGCTGGTGCGGCAAATGAAAAAGCCCATACTTATCGATTAGGCGGCCCAACTTGTTTGGCTGGTGATGTAATTGGTGATTATTCTTTCGATCAGCCGTTGAAGCCGGGTGACCGACTTGTATTTTGTGATATGGCGCATTATTCCATGGTGAAGAACAATACGTTTAACGGGGTTAATCTTCCGTCCATCGTTCTTCATACGCTGGATAATGAGATCAATGTCATAAAACAATTTGGTTATGAGGATTTTAGGCAGCGTTTGTCTTAGGATATGTGAGTGGGAATGTGAGGGAACGTTGATCTGCGTTCAAAGCGGACGCGTTCGGGAGGGCCCGCGGTGAACCAACTAGTCGCGGGTGCTCCTTTAGTTGTTTCACCTGATCAGGCTGATCCTCCCCGAGTCGCCGCCTTCCACTCCGATCAACTAGTGTCATTTTTAATTTTAGTGTGTGATTTCAAAAACTTACGTAAACGCTAATCTTGAATAATAGCTTTAATAAAGAAAAAACGATTCGCATTTATAAGCGAATCGTTTTTTCTGTCTATATGTCTTTAGTTCAACACCTTATGTGAATATATTGAACTTCACTCCATATTTCCAGAAGGTAACACCAGTTGATCGAAGTGCAAGGTGGCGACTCCCGATGGACCTGCTCGAAAAGAGAGACAACCAAAAGGCAGCTTGCGACCTGGCTGGCTCACCGAAAGCCCATGGGAAAGCGTCCACCTGGAACGCAGATCAACGTTGCTCCCCCCTACTCCATTCTTAAACATTGTAATTACTACTCACAGTAAGAAGAATCCAATACCCATAATTAGATAGGCTGAGAACAGCACAAGCCCTTCAAACCAGTTTGACTCCCCATCATTACATATATTTACAACTAGTAATGTGGCGGTAATCATTGCAATCAACTCTGGCCAAGTGAATACAAGTGGCATTGCGGTAGGCATCATTAACGAAATCAGTACAAGCACCGGTGTTACAAACATGGCAATCTGCAATGTAGAACCGATTGCAATCTCTACCGATACATCCATTTTATTTTTCATTGCCAATGTAATGGCGGAAGAATGCTCTGCTGCGTTTCCAACGATTGCCACGATGATGACACCGATAAACAACTCAGACCAACCAAACTTTTCACCTAATGTACCAAATGTATGCACGAGCTTTTCAGAAACAAATGCAACTGCTACTGTTGCAACTAATAGTACCACTATGGACTTCTTCTTTGTCCACTCTGGCACTTCATCTGTCTCATGATTTTCGGACCCGAATACACCTCGGTGTGTAAATAACTTAAATACCAGACCTGCCAAGTAAATCAGTATGAGTATGATCGAAATACCGATACTCAGATTCAGTCCAGTTCTAGTATCCATCGTCATCGAGAAGACTTCCGGAATCACAAATGCCACGACAATCGCAAATATCAATAATGCTGAATTAAATCGAGCATCAAAAATATTGAAATTCTGTCTTTTATGCTTCAGACCACCTGCGAAAAATGACAGCCCTAGAACTAATAATAAGTTCCCTAAGACTGAACCTGTCAACGAAGCCAGTACGATTGCAATCAATCCGGCTTTCAACGTAAATATCGAAATAATAAGTTCTACCGCATTACCGAATGTTGCATTTAATAAACCACCGATTCGTGGTCCACTGACAATGGCTAAACTCTCTGTTGCTCTTCCAATGAATCCGGCTAGTGCAATAATACTGTAACAACATAGCGCAAACATCCATAAATCTGACCAATTCAAGAAGGACGCTATAAATACTAGAGGTACGCCTGTGAACGCCATAACAGTAAATACTTTATTCATTGTCTCCACCTCGCTTCATAAGCAATTTGTTATAGTCTTTCCCTTATTCATGCGTGAATAAACTAGTTACAAAATGGTTGATCATCAAAATGAAGATCAACCAAATAACTTGTATGTTAATTACTGCTTATTTGTATTCAAAAAAGTATAGAGGAGAGTCTGTAAATAAGACTATCCTCTATACTCATCTGGATTATATCAGTCATAAAAAAACAACTTAACTTTTCATTTTCGGATCCAATGCATCACGTAACCCGTCACCCATCAAGTTGAAGCCTAATACCGTCAACATAATGGCAAGCCCTGGGAAAATCATTGTCCATGGGGCATTCTGCAAATAATCTTTAGAGTCAGCTAACATCTTCCCCCACTCTGGATAAGGAGCTTCAGCACCTAATCCTAGGAATCCAAGTGCTGCCGCTTCTAAGATAGCTGTAGCAATCGCCAATGTACCTTGTACGATAACAGGCGCCATGGAGTTAGGTAAAATATGCGAAAACAGGATCCTGAAGTCCTTCATCCCAATTGCCTTTGCCGCTGTAATATATTCATCCTCTTTTATACTCAACACTTTAGATCGTATCAATCGTCCGAAGTTCGGTACGTTAATGATTGCAATAGCAATTAACGCGTTACGTAAACTTGGCCCCAATACCGATACAATCGCAATCGCCAATAAAATGGAAGGGAATGCGAGCATAATATCGAATATCCTAGAAATTATCGTATCAATCCAGCGCCCGTAATAACCAGCAATAATACCAAGGAAACTCCCCACAACAATCGAACCAACTACCGAGAAGAATCCAACTGATAACGAAATACGCGCACCGTGGATAATGCGTGAGAAAATATCACGGCCGAAGTCATCCGTTCCAAACCAGTATTCCGAAGAAGGAGGTTGCAGTCGATCCGTCATTAATTGTTCGTTGATGCCTTCTTTAGTGACAAGAGGACCGAAGAGCGCAAGTAGGATAAAGAATATTACAATGACCGCGCCTACGACCGCTACTTTACTTTTGCGAAAACCTACCCAAGCTTCCCGCCAAGGTCCTGTTGTTTTTTCTAATTTTGCTTCTGCTACTCCGTCTACCTTAGGCGTAAATTCTGACATGAACTGTTCCTCCTTCCTCAATCATACTTAATCCTCGGATCGATCAGTCCATATAGTAAATCGACGATCAGATTAATCATGACAAAGATAAATGCCACGATGAGAATGCCTGATTGAATAACAGGATAATCTCTAAAGTTGATCGCATCATAGATATAGCGTCCAATTCCAGGCCAAGCGAAGATCGTTTCCGTCAGAATAGCTCCACCAAGGAGTAGACCAATTTGCAAACCGATCACTGTCAAAACAGGAATGATTGCATTTTTTAACGCATGCTTATACACTACCCAAAACATTTTCTGACCCTTTGCTCGTGCTGTTCGAATATAGTCGGAACGCATCACTTCTAGCATGCTCGAGCGCGTCATCCGGGCAATAATTGCCATCGGAATCGTTGCTAGCGCTAGCCCTGGTAAGATCAAATGTTTAATGACTACCCATAATTGATCAAACCTGCCTTGGATGAGCGTATCAATTATGTATAAATTGGTTATGGCGGATACAGGATCACGAACATTTTCACGTCCAGTTGTCGGCAACCATTGCAACTCAATCGCAAATGCCCACTGTCCCATTAACCCCAACCAGAAAATAGGCATGGAGACACCGACCAGTGCCAATACCATCGCTGAATAATCAAACCATGAGTTCTGGAACCAAGCAGAAATAATCCCTGCATTAATCCCTACAACGACCGCGATAATCATCGCAAATAATGCCAATTCCAATGTAGCTGCTAAATACGGCCAAACTTCATCCGCCACAGGAAGTCGCGTACGCATGGATTCGCCTAAATCCCCTTTTAAAATACCACCAAGATAACTGAAGTATTGTGTATACCATGGTTGATCAAGACCTAGCTTGATCGTCAAGGCTTCCACCGCTTCTTTTGTTGCTTGTTGCCCTAAAATTACTTGTGCTGGATTACCAGGAATTGCACGAATCAACATAAAAACTAGAAATGTCATACCAAGCAGGACAGGAATTAGCTGTAATAGCCTCTTAATCGTATAGTTGAACAACTCTTTCACCCCTCCGGCTCTTATCATATATTAATCAAAGAAAGGGAGAATACTAGCTTCTCCCTCTTCCTCCATCATGTAATTTACCTATTACTTATTTGAATTCTACATTCGACAATAAATCAGAACCTGTAGGATGTGGAACGAAACCAGTTAGTTCTTTCTTTCCGCCTAACAATGGAATGGAGTGTGCAAGTGGTACCCAAGGAGCTTCTTCGTGAAGAATTTCCTGAGCTTGCTTATACAACTCTATACGCTTGTCCTCGTCTACTTCTGTTTGTGCTTCAAGGAATAACTTATGTGTTTCGTCGTTCTTAAAGTACGTGTAGTTATTACTTCCGATATTGTCTTCATCTAACAATACATATAGGAAGTTGTCTGCGTCTCCGTTATCCCCAGTCCAACCAAGCATGAAAGCATCTGCTTCCCCTTTGCTTGCCTTGTCTAGGTAAGTCGCCCACTCATACGAAACGATTTTTGCTTTAATACCTACATCAGCCAAGTTGCTCTGAATCGCTTCTGCTACTTTTGTGCCGTCTGGCATGTATGGACGTGGAACTGGCATAGCCCATAGCTCCATTTCGAATCCATCTTCAAGACCTGCTTCTTTCAATAGTTCTTTCGCTTTTTCAGGATCATATGCATAATCTTCTACATCATCGTTATAACCTGAAATAGATGACGGCATAGCATTTTTCGCTACCTCTGCGCGTCCTTCAAAGAATGAATCAACGATTGATTGTTTATCGATAGCATAGTTCATCGCTTGACGAACTTCTTTTTTATCAAATGGCTCACGCGTTACTGTTAGTCCAAGGTACCCTACGTTCATAGAAGGACGCTCGAACAACTGCAATGCATCATTGTCTTCAATCTTTAATCCATCGGCTGGATTGATTCCATCTGCTAAATCAATTTCACCAGATAGTAATGCGTTCAGACGAGCAGAGTTATCCGGAATCGCTTGGAAAATAATGCGATCCAATTTTGGTAACCCCTCTTGCCAGTATTCTTCGTTCTTTTCAATTGTAATTGTTTCATTTGGCTTCCACTCTACAAACTTGAATGGACCTGTTCCTACTGGATTACGCTCATACTCATCATCGCCCTTTTCAAAGGCTTCAGGACTTGAAATAGCGAACATACTCATCGCAAGATTTTTCAAGAATGGTGCTTGTGGACGTTTCAAAGTAATAATCACTGTGGATTCTCCATCTGCTTTAACAGACTCAATTACGTGATCTTCATCGTCTTTAAACCCACCGAACATAGAGTTATAGTATGGGAATGTATCTGAATCTCCATTAGCCCAACGCTCAAAGTTCTTTACGACTGCTTCAGCATTAAAATCAGTGCCATCATGGAATTTCACGCCTTCTTCCAATTGGAATGTATACGTCAATCCATCTTCACTTGTGTCATATTCTTTAGCAAGTCCCGGCTGAACCGTAGTATCCTGCTCCCCAAAGTTTAATAATGTTTCGAATAAATTCACCGTTACCTTAAATGTTTCCCCTTCTGTTACACGGGATGGGTCAAGAGATGTTGAATCTCCACCTCGTCCAAATACTAACGTTTTGTTCTCACTGCCGCCTTTATCAGCAGCGTCTTTGTCCTTGTAGCCACTGCCTTCTTTATCATCGCCGCCTGAACACGCTGCCAAAGCAGTCGATAAGACAAGAAGCATGATCAACGCGAACGACCACAGTTTCCCTTTTCTCATACAGATCCCTCCAATTGTTTTTTTCTTTCTATATCATCGTTGCCTTCCGCAGTATAAAGATGGCAAGCAACAGAATGACCAGTTTTCTCCTCTGCTAATACAGGAGTTATTTTCGTACACACATCCATTTTGAAAGGACAGCGGGTGTGGAATGCACAACCGCTTGGTGGATTCGCTGGACTTGGCATATCCCCTTCAATAATGATTTGTTCCTTTTTATAACTCGGATCTGGTACAGGTACCGCAGACAATAACGCCTGTGTGTAAGGATGGAGGGGGTTTGCATAAAGCTCTTCACTCTCTGTAATCTCCACAATTTTCCCCAAGTACATGACTGCCACACGATCACTGATATGGCGTACAACTCCCAGGTCATGTGCAATGAAGATATAGGTCAAGTTGAATTCCTTTTGTAAATCCTGCATTAAGTTCAATACTTGCGCTTGAATGGATACGTCAAGCGCAGACACCGGCTCATCTGCAATAATTAACTTGGGATTCGTCATCAATGCACGGGCTATACCAATACGCTGACGCTGTCCCCCACTGAATTGGTGAGGATAACGTTTTGCGTGGTATTCACTCAAACCGACAATCTTTAAAAACTCTACTACTTTTTTGCGGCGATCCTTTGCACTACCACCACCATGAACAATCAATGGTTCTTCTAAAATCTTGCCAATTGTATGACGAGGATTCAATGAAGCATAAGGATCTTGGAAGACCATTTGAATGTCTCGACGAACCGCTCGAATTTCATTAGCAGAGAGCTTAGTCAAATCTTTCCCCTGGAATTCCACGACACCCTCTGTAGGTTCTAGCAATTGCATAATCGTCCGTCCCGTTGTCGATTTTCCGCAACCACTTTCTCCTACGATTCCAAGTGTCTCTCCTTCATTTACATGAAATGACACATTATCGATTGCTTTGACATGACCCACTGTTTTACCAATCAGCCCTTTGCGAATCGGAAAGTATTTTTTCAGCCCTTCAACTCTTAACAGTGGTTTGTTCATTTGCATTTGTCACTCCTTCTTGTTCGTCATATAAGAAGCATCTCGTTTGATGATTTTCGGAGTTCCGGTACAATTCTGGTGTTTCTATCCAACATCTAGAGAAAGCGCTTTCACATCTTGCTGCGAATCTACATCCTTTATCAATGGATCCTGGTTTTGGCACATTACCTGGAATCGAATATAGACGATCTTTTTTATCACGCATATCCGGTACTGACTGGATCAATCCCCGTGTATAAGGGTGACAAGGATTTTTAAATATTTCTTCAGTTGGTGCTTCTTCAATGACTTGTCCTGCATACATAACGACAACGCGTTCACAAGTTTCAGCCACTACTCCTAAGTCATGTGTAATGAGTAATATCGCTGTATTCATGCGTTCATTTAAATCTCGCATCAATTTGAGGATTTGAGCTTGAATCGTTACATCAAGTGCTGTTGTCGGTTCATCCGCAATGAGTACTTTGGGATCACATACAAGCGCCATAGCAATCATGACACGCTGCCGCATACCACCGGATAACTGGTGGGGATATTCTTTCATAATTTCTTCAGAGCGAGGTAATCCGACTAGTTTCAACATTTCTATTGCCCGTTCCTTAATTTGCTTTTTCGACCACTTTTTCTGGTGAAGAGAAATAGCTTCAGACATCTGATTACCTATTGTGAAAAGCGGATTTAACGACGTCATGGGCTCTTGAAAAATCATCGCGACGTCATTCCCACGAATCTCTCTCATTTCCTTTTCCGTTTTCTTTAGGAGATCTTGACCTTCAAAAAGGATTTCTCCTCCAGTAATTTTCCCTGGCGGACTTGGCACTAACTGCATGATAGATAAAGAAGTAACACTCTTTCCGCAGCCTGACTCTCCTACAATCCCCAAGACTTCTCCTTCTCTCACATAAAAGTCTACATGATCTACTGCTGGAATTTCTCCTGAATCCGTGAAAAAGGTCGTTTGCAAATCGTTCACTTCAAGTAATTTCTTTCTCTCGTTCATTTGCTCACCTTTTTCTATTTTTCTGAAATAACTCATTAATCATAATTATACTTTTATTCTGATTAAACGCAAGATGCTTTTTTGATAAAGTAATATATTAAGAGAATTTTGTTAAAAACAAAAGAAGTGCAATAGGTAATGTTCTACCTACGCACTTCTTAAATGAATTCAAAATAGCGGAATGTTATATTTATTCTTCTAGCTGTATAATTATTTCAACTGCCAAATTGACTTTCCTTCCACAAAATCTGGAACTTGTAAACCTAATAACTCATATACACTGGGTGCAATATCTGTCATCGTAATTCTATTGCTCATTTCGCCAGGTGGAATCATAGGGCCGAATGCATATAAAATCGGCCGTAATGTTGATCGCTCAGGGTTTCCACCATGACTCCCCAATTCCTGCGTTGGTTCAACAGCAATTTTCGCGTCTTTGCCCATTAAAAATCCGGGAGCCGCAGATAAAAATACGTCTCCGCTATTATTACTATTAAATGAAGCATATCCCTTCTCATCATCCGTCCAAATAGTCTCGTATGGATACACTTCAGACTGTTTCTCGCTAGATAAGACAGATAAACTCGGATACGTATAGATCTTATCGAGCTTTTCATTTTTATTAGTAAGCCAACGTAAAATAGGATGAGCTACTTTTTTTGGATCTTGGGAAAGAGCAGTAAATACTGTCTTATTAGTAAATGTTGACACAATTTCCTTCTTTACTTGTTCATATTCCTCTTCTTTTACGATTCCTTTTTCTTCTCTCCCCTTCAAATTCACATAAACATGAGCAATCGTTCCACTCGCTTCTGCATATGCTTTCGTTTTAGACGTAACTATATTTCCTATTTCATCTTTTACAAGTAGTCCTGCCTTTTCCAGTTCCTTATTCGGTGAAAGTCTTGAATGAATTGGTTCCAATCCATGATCTGAAACAATCAATAAGTGATCATCAGCATTCAGATTATTTTTAATACGACCAATTGCCCGATCTGCTTGGCTAAATGCCCAGTTCACATATTCTTCTTTTTCCAACACATTCGCTAATTGATATCCAGGTTGAGCAGGTTCTCTCAATAGGAACTCATGCAGTTCATTATCTACTACAGAATAATAGTAGAACAGCAGGTCGGGCTGATAGTTCTCTTTAATATAAAAACTGACATCCGTCACCCAATTTGAGAATCGTTCACCCACCTGTTCATATTCTTCCCTTGTAATATCTCCATTTTTAAACGCCTCTATTTCATCAGCTGCTGGATAAAATCCGAATTCTGATTGAATTTTATCTGTAAATTGACCAGGTCCTCTATATAACCCGCCCATCACAGTCCCTTGAAATAACTGAAGTTCTTCTTTGTTCTCAGGATTTCCCTTTAACTTCATATAAAACCCTGCACTATCAAAATCATGTAAGTTCAGCGCGACAGCAATCCAATCATTGGGTGATACTTCTTCTCCCATATCTTTTCTATCCATAGAAATATAATATTTCAATTCTTTATCATCTGTTCGCAAAATATATAATTGTTTAGCAGGTGATTTTTTTATATCCAATGAAATAACAGCCTCTTCTACTTTTATTGACCCTGCATTTATTTGTTCGACGCGTTCATCATCTACTTCTGAAAACTTCAAGTTATGAAGTTTTGAATTTGCCAAAGTCCCACCCGAATAAACAGCGTAAGTGGCGGCAGATGCGTTATCAGGATTCGAGTCAGGAAAGGAGACGGTTGCTGTGACCTTCCCTTGATTTCTCGCCTCTTTCCATATAGGTGTAACGCCTAACGTCTGTGAAAATCCACTTTGGTCATCTTTCACTTTTCCTCCTAATGAATGGAACTGATTACTAACAATTCCTGTTTTTGAAGGTCCAGTACCAGTAGACATTGCTGCATGTGAAGGTGCAGTCAAAGATGGTGTAACGGTAACGAAATCTGTAGCATACGCTCCCTGTTGCTGAATTTTTTCTAAATTCGACATAATTCCTTTGCCTATGTAACGCTGTGCATCCTCATATCCCAATCCGTCAAACGACACGACACTAATGGTGCCTGTTGTCTCGGCAGCTTTACTAGTAGAAGGGTGAGTAGTGATGGTCATACTACATAAAATAATAATGAAAACATTTATAGGCTTTAACATATTGACATCCCTCGCTTTATAGAACTATTCCCTTGATGAAAACAGGGTAAACTTGCTAACTAAAAAGTCGGGATCTATCTTTTATTCACTACGACTTCAAGGCAAATCATTCAAGATCCCTCATAGTCCTTTAGTTTTATTTATTGCTCATTTTCCATAAAACCCTTGCGTTTTTTCCATTTCTTTATTAATGTTGCCTTGAGGAAACATTATTTCCTTAGGGAAACTTTTAAAGTTTCTCATCGTTTCTTTGGAGGTGAAAATTTGAAGCCATTTGTTCTTCCTGATTTGCCTTATGCAGTAGACGGTCTTGAACCGTATATCGATGCACGGACATTGGAAATCCACCATGGCAAACATCATCAGACGTACGTCAATAACTTGAATGCGGCACTGGATAATCATGAAGAGTTACAATCTCAATCTCTTGAAACCATATTGACTGATCTCAGTCAGGTACCTGAGGAGATTCGCACTGCCGTCCAAAATAACGGCGGTGGACATTACTGTCATAGCTTATTCTGGGAATCCATGACGCCAAAAAGTAAAGGGGAACCATCCGCAGACATTAAGAGGGAAATCGAAAAGTATTTTAATACATTCGATAATTTCCAAGATGTCTTGTCAAAAGCGGCAATCAGTCGCTTTGGTAGTGGTTACGGCTGGTTAGTGCTTACTGACGGCGAGTTAGAAGTCATGAGCACGCCAAACCAGGATACACCATTGAAAGATGGAAAAACCCCATTACTAGTCATTGATGTATGGGAACACGCTTATTATTTGTCATACCAGAACCGCCGCCCCGAATTTGTACAAAATTGGTGGCACACTGTGGACTGGGACATTGTGAATGAGCGTTTCATCCAAGCTGCTAAAACAGCAGCAACTTAATTTTTTCTCTTTTCCTTATCTCCAGTTTTACCCTACATTCCAAAATTAGGGCTGCCGATCCGCGGAAACGGATCAGGCAGCCCGCCTTTTATTTTCTTTAAAAAATCTCCCGCCACGTGTATACTGTGCGGGAGATTTTCACGAATTTAAGTTTGCGACACTAACTTTTCTACTGGATTACCTTCGAGCCAAGCTAAGCTTTTGTCAAACAGTTCATCTTCAAATGAATACCCCGAAAATGTATGATCTGCTTTGTCGATATACTGTTCAAACACTTGCACAGTATCTACGCGTTTATTGAGTGAATTAGCGTATCGCACGGCATGTTCTTTCGGAATTTGCTCGTCTTCCTTTGCATGAATGATATGCACTGGCCCTGTAAATGAGCGAACCGCTTTAAGAGGCTGATGCTTTTTCAAATCTTTCAGGAACGTTTGACTGATCATAAACCCGTGGTAATCATGACTGCCTTGTCTAGCAATTTCATGAACCGCTTTCGGTCCAAGAATCCCAGTAATATCTTCGTAAGGCTTACCTACTGGCGACCAGAGAATTAATTGTTTAATTCTCTGGTCGCTTGCCGCTGTGAGCGATGCAACAGCTCCACCAAGACTGTGCCCAACTAGTGTAATTCGGTGTTGATCTATCCCTCTTATTGAGCTTAGATAATCGACCACATCCTGCACTTCCTTCAATTGGTTCGTTACTGTTACACCAGTATAATCTCCATCACTTTCACCACAACCGCTAAAATCAAAGCGGAATACCCCATATCCACGCTCCGTAAAATAACGTGCAGCTTTAACAAACAGACGGTGTTCCCCTACTTTACTGCCTACAAACCCATGAACAAATATAAGTAATGGTATTGCTTCTTTGCTATATTCAGGCAGATGCAGTGCACCGGATAAATTATGTTCCCCAGAACGAATCGTGATTATTTTTTGCATTTCTTCCACACTCCTGTCAAAATATATTATTCCAACATGTTTAATAGGTATTATACAATTTAGATGGATTTAAGTCAAATCAATCCATCAGCAACTCATATTCTTATATATTGTAGATTATCATATTAAGTCGAACGGTAGATAAATAAAAATAGCTCAATCGGGTACACATTAGTTAACGCCAATCAACTAATAAAGGAGTGCTCCCGATGAGCTATACACACATTTTACCACGGGAACGTATT